>JBDNIX010000367.1:0-18203 GCA_041688045.1 Nitriliruptoraceae bacterium | reverse complement strand
GCGGGAGGCATAGTCGACGGTGGTCGCGTCATCGGCCGCTCGAGCCGCCATCGGGGTGGCGACCAGCGACGGCGCGACGGCGTTGACCCGTATTCCCTGCGGTGCGTAGTAGGCGGCAAGGGTAGTGGTGAGGGACAGCACCGCCCCCTTCGCGGCCGCATACGCGTGCGTCGCGAACAACTGGGGGGACGGATGGCGCGCCAGCACGCTGGACATCAGCACGATCGACCCGCGCTCGGCCGGGGATCGCGAGGCGGCGTCGTCCCCGGTGTCCGCCGGGGCTGTGCGCAACATGGCACGAACGCCTTCACGGGCAGCCAGGAATGTCGGAACCGTGTTGAGCTCGAACGTCCCCGTCCATCCGGAGAGCGCCATCTCGTGCAACGGACCGTCGCCGACCCTTCGCCCACTGGCCCCCGCGACCGCGAACAGTCCATCGATGCGTCCGAACCGCTCCAGGGCGGCGGCGAAGGCGTCCTCGGTCTCCTGCTCCCGACACAGATCAGCGGCATGGCTGTCGGCCACTCCGCCGGAAGCGGTGATACGTCGGCACAGCGCCGCACACTCGTCGGGGTCGCGCGAGAGCACGAAGACCGAGCCACCATCGCCAGCGATGCGCGCGGCCGCGGCAGCCGCCATCCCGGTCGCGCCGGTGATGACGACCACGCGGTCTTCGAAACGTCTAGACATACGACCGTTCTACCACGTGGACGAGCCAACCGCGACCCCAGGAGGGTTCAGCACGGCCGGTCAGCGCGCGGTCAGCGCGCGAGCACGACCTCTCGGCCGAGGTAGGCCTGGAGCGCCTCGGGAACCGCCACGGATCCGTCCGCCCGCTGATGCTGCTCGACCAGGGCGATGATCGCCCGCTGGACCGCCAGCGCCGTGCCGTTCAGCGTGTGGACGAGCAGGTTGTCGCCATCCGCAACCCGCATCCGCGCCTTCAACCGACGTGCCTGGTAGTCGGTGGTGTTGGAACATGAGGTGATCTCGCGGTACGCCTCCTGGCCTGGCATCCAGGCCTCCAGGTCGAACTTGCGCGCCGCCGAGGCCCCCAGGTCGCCCACCGGGATGTCGACCACCTGCGCGTGGATCTGCAGGCCGGCGAAGACCTCCTCCTCGATGCTGAGGAGTCGCTCGTGCTCATCCGAAGAGTCGTCGGGGTGCACGAACGAGAACATCTCGACCTTCTCGAACTGGTGCACGCGCAGGATGCCGCGGGTGTCCTTACCGTGGGCTCCGGCTTCGCGGCGGAAACATGGCGAGTACCCCACGTAGCGCAGCGGCAGGTCCTCCGGATCGAAGATCTCATCCATGTGCAGCGCGGCCAGCGGCACCTCGGAGGTCCCCACCAGGTAGAACTCGTCGTCGTGCGTGGTGAAGATCTGCTGGGCGTCGGTCGGGAGGAAGCCGGTGCCGTACATCGCCGGTTCACGCACCAGCACGGGAGGGATCACCGGGATGTGCCCGTGGCGCATGGCGACGTCGATCGCGTAGCGCACCAGCGCGAACTCCAGCATCGCGCCGTCGCCCTTGAGGTAGGCGAACCGGGCCCCGGACACCTTGGCGCCGCGGGTCAGGTCGATGGCATCCGCGGACTCGAGCAGCTCGACGTGGTCCCGGACCGGGAAGTCGAACGTCGGCTTGTCCCCGAACGTGCGCAGCACGACCCCGTCACCTTCCACCCCGTCCGGCGCATCGGGGTGCGGCAGGTTCGGGATACGGGCCGCGGCGGTAGCGTGCTCAGCGTCTGCGACGGCCAGTTCCGCCTCCAGCTCACCGACCCGTTCCTTCAACCTCGAGGCGGCATCGATCAGCGTCTGGCGCTCATCCGGCGCGGCGCGGCCGATGGCCTTGGACGCGGTCTTCTGTTCGGACCGGGCCGTGTCGACCTCCGCGACCAGCGCGCGGCGGCGCTCATCGAGGTCGCGGACGGCGGCCAGCTCGGCCGGATCCAGCCCCCGACGAACGAGAGCAGCGGTGACCCGGTCGGGGTCGTCTTTGAGCAGGCGCAGATCGATCATCGTGCGAGGCTAATGCCTACGAGCTGTGGCCCACACGTTCACGCCAGGCGTCGAGCCACGCGGCCGCGTCGCGGTAGGCGGCATCGTCCAGGCGGATCCGGTCGGCCTCGTCGGTCTGACGCGCACCGGAACGCCGGTAGGAGCCCAGGACCTTGACGTCGCGCTGGGTGCGCTTGACCGCGGCCAGGGCGTCCCCGACCCGCTCACCCGACAGGTGCCCTTCGACATCCAGGAAGAAGCAGTACTCGCCGAGTTCGGCCTTGGTCGGGCGCGACTCGATCTTGGTGAGGTTGAGGTCGCGTTCGGCGAAGATCTCCAGCAGCTGCAGCAACGCGCCGGGACGGTTCGACTCGATGAAGACGACCACGGACGTCTTGTCCCACCCGGTCGCAGGGGGGATGCCGTGCCCGACCACGACGAACCGCGTGGAATTGCCCGTGCGGTCGCTGATGTCCCGGGCGACGATTTCCAGCCCGAAGAGATCCGCGGCCAGCGGGTTGACGATGGCAAGCGACGGCTCGTCGGACTCGGCGACGGACTGCGCGGCGCGCGACGTCGAAGCCATCGGCACCCGCTCGGCCGACGGCAACGTCGAGGTGAGCCACCGCCGACATCCGGCGATCGGGACCGGGTGGGAGTACACGTGGGTGACGTCGTCGAGGGCGACTCCCGGCCGGGTCGCGGCCACCAGGGTGATCGGCAGTTCGAGCTCACCTTCGATCAGCAGGTCGGTCTCGAAGGCCAGCGCATCCAGCGTGGCCGTGACCGACCCTTCGAGGGTGTTCTCGATCGGGACGACACCCACGGTCGCCGCGCCCTCACTGACGGCGCGAAGGACCTCCGTGACGCCCCCGAACGGTGTCAGCGCGCCCGGATCCTCCGAGGCGTCCAGCAGCCGAGCCGCGGATTCCGTGAACGTGCCCGGGGGGCCGAGGTAGGCCACGGTGCGGAGGGTGTTGTCGGCCATCAGGACGCCCGCCGCTTCCGCCGCGGTTCCGGCTGCAGGGTGGAGGGGGCCCGGCCGTCGATGGCTGCGCTGATCGCCTCCGCTTCCTCATGGGAGAGGTGGTGCTCGCTGGCGCCGGCGACCACCGGCTTGCCGTAGGAGCGGGTTTCCGACCGCCCGTTGATCGCGGAGATGACCAGTCCCGTGCCGTGCTCATCCAGCAGGGCCGCGGAGAATGACAGCGCGCCGCCCATGTCCTCGAAGGCGTCGTACCGGACGAGCCCGATCCGGGACACGGTGCCACGCAGCAGGTCACGCAGGCGTTCGGTGTTGCTGTGGATCGTGGTGATGTCCTCGCGCACCGTCGCCAACTGCTCGGTGTGCCGGCTGAGCACGGCCACGACATCCTCGGCACTGTCCGGGAAGGCCTGGGCGTGTTCCCGCCGCAGAGCAGCCAGGCGACGGGTGCTGACGACCAGCCAGACCGCCAGCACGAGCGACAGGCCGAGCGCCGCGATCACCAGGATCGCCAACAGTTCCGGATCCAGAAGCACGTCGGGCATCGATCAACCTCCATCTGCACACCGGGCCGGCGAGCCACCACACGCCGGTGCGTGGGACCCTATCGCGACCCGCCCGGGCGCCCGTCGTGCCGCCGCCGTTGGGGAGCGTTGCACCGGGCGGCGAGCGTTGCACCGGGCCGTGAGCGTTGCACCGGGCGGCGAGCGTTGCACGTCTGCACCTGTCAGCACCCGCTGCACCTGTCAGCACCCGCTGCACCTGTCAGCACCCGCTCACGCCCGGGCGCTGGCGGACCCGCTTTCGGCGCCGGAACCTCGTCCGGGCCTCGGCAATCCTCGCACGGCCTGCGCGCTGCGCGCACCCGCCGCGAGGACCCCGTCGCCGGCACCCGCCTTGTGAACGGCTTCACGACCTCGGTGATCGCCCACCGTCGGCGCGTTCGGGCGCAACGGCCCGCACTTCGGTGCGCCCCCGGTGGCGGTTGGGTCGGATCGCGGATCCCGTCCCGTGCCAATCTAGAGCCCGCTGGACGCTCGAAGCCCGACGTCCACCCACCGACTCGAGGAGAGCACCAGCATGAAGAAGAAGTTCATCATCGGCCTGGCGGCTGCCGCCCTGGCCGTCGTCCCCGCGACCGCCGCCTTCGGCTCGTCGCACACCAACGCTGAGGTGGTGATCGTCCACGGGGTTCCCGACCTGGAGGTCGACATCCTCATCAATGGCGAGACCAGCGATCTGACCGGTCTGAACTACCAGGACACGGCCACCATCGAGGTCCCGGAAGGCTCCTACACGCTCGGCGTCGCCGCAGCGGGAACCACCGACGCCATCATCGAAGCCGATGCCACCGTGTCGGCCGGCGAGAGCTACTCGGTCGTTGCCTACCCGGAAGGTGACGGCTCAGGAGACGGCACCCCGACGCTCGGCGTCTTCGCCAACGAGAACGACGTCGCGGGCATTCAGCCCTTCCACACCGCGAACTTCCCCAACGTCTCGATCATCGCCGGTGGCGAGATCGTTGAGGGCTTCGAGGACATCCCCAGCGGCGCGACCGCACGTATCGCGATCGACGGCACCGTTCCTGGCGTCGGCATCGGCCTCGCGAACAGCGCGGACGTAGCCATCGACCTCGGCGACGTCGAGGTCCCGGCCGACACCCTCGTGCTGGCGTACGCAGTCGGCCCGGCGGGCGACGCCCCCGATGTGATCGTCGAGACCGTTTCGACGCACTCCGGCGACACCCCGTCCAGCGTTCCGTCTGGCTCCGCCGGCCTGGTGTCCAACACCCTGCCCGCCGCTGTCCTGGCACTGATGCTGCTCGGCGCCGTCGCAATCGCCACCCCGGCGCTCGCCTCCGCGCGTCGCCGTAGCTGACTCCTTCGCCATGTCCGAGGGTGGGGAGGAGGCATCGAGCCTCCTCCCCACCGGCGTCTTCGAACTGCAACGTTCGGAAGGAAGCACCCCGCCATGTCCCGCCGAGCCAACCTGCTGTCCATCGTCGTCGGACTGGCGCTGCTGATCGGTGCCCCGGCCATCTGGTGGGCTCAGCAGCCGACGCAGACGGTGGGTGACTTCGATGCTCTGGGCGTTCCGTCGGGCGAGGACGCTACTCCGACCGACACAGCCACCCGCGCCGACGACCCGACCGCGACGGACGACGATCGATCCGAGAGTGACGGCTCAGCCGTCACCGACGAAGCCATCGACGCGGACGCGACCAATGGCACCACCGCCACGGCTGAGCCGGGTGACGCGACGACCGCCGACGATGCGCCGGCCGACGTCCCGTTCGACGTGGACGACGACACCAGTCCGATCACCGGCCCGCTCGAGAACCTCACCGCACCCACGCGCATCTCGATCCCCGCCCTGGGCGTTGACTCCGCGATCGACCCGGTCGGCGTCGAACCCAACGGCGAGATGGAGATCCCCGAAGACATCCGCCGCATCGGCTGGTTCAAGCCCGGGATGATCCCCGGTCGCAACGGCACGGCGGTGCTGTCCGGCCACGTCGACTCGCGAACCCAGGGGCGCGGCGCCTTCTATCGGCTGCGTGAACTCGGTGTCGACGACACGGTGACGATCACGCACGACGACGGCGAACAACGCACCTGGCGGGTCGTCGCCCGTACCTCCTACGGCAAGGACGCGCTGCCGGTCGAAGACATCTTCGTCCGCAGCGGCGAACCTCGACTGGCCCTCATCACCTGCGACGGATCCTTCGACGCCTCGACGCGGTCCTACCTGGACAACGTGGTCGTCTACGCCGTTCCCACCTGATCGCCCCTCCCACCGTGCGGGCAGGCGTGACGAGCGTCAGGCCAGGGTGATGGCCCGACCCTGCGTGAGCGCCTCGACGATGCGGGCCGCGCCGACGATCGTGGCTCCCTCCACCAGTTCCTGATCCCCCGTGATCCCGCGCTTGGTCGTGCAGGCGCTACACAGCCAGACCTCGCCGCCGGCAGCGACCACCTGCCGCAACAGCTCACCGAGTGGGGGGAGGCCGGGGTCCTCGATGCGATCCGCGACCCCAGGGACGCCGAGGTAGGCCGCCTCCACCGTGCACACCACCACCGCACGTTGGCCGCTGACGGCGGCCGTGGCGGCGGCGATGAACGGCACGGTGGCGCGCTCGGGATCATCCTCCCCGTGCGAGCACGGGAACAGCAGCAGCTCGCTCACAGGCTGGCCAACCAGTCCTCGAAGGACTGGCCGGTGATCCGCTGGAATGCCTCGATGTATTTGGCCCGGGTCCGGCCAACCACGTCCTCCGGCAGTTCCGGCGCCGGCGGGTTGCGATCCCACCCGGTGGAGGTGGCGAAATCGCGGACGAACTGCTTGTCGAAGCTCGGCGGGTTGGTGCCCGGCTGCCAGGTATCGGCGGGCCAGTAGCGCGACGAGTCGGGAGTCAGGACCTCGTCGGCCAGCACGACCTCGCCGTCCAGCAGTCCGAATTCGAACTTGGTATCGGCCAGGATGATGCCCTGCTCGGCCGCGTGCGCGGCACCGGCCGCGTACAGCTCCAGGGACAGGTCCCGCAGCTGCGTGGCCAGCTCCTCGCCGACAGCGGAGGCCATCACCTCGAAGCTGACGTTCTCGTCGTGCTCGCCTTGCTCGGCCTTGGTGGCAGGCGTGAAGATCGGTTCAGGGAGCCGATCGGCCTCGACCAGACCCCCCGGGAGTTCCAGGCCACACACGGTGCCGGACTGCTGATACTCCTTCCAGCCCGATCCGACCAGGTAGCCGCGCACGACACACTCGAACGGCACGATCTCCACCTTGCGGCACAGCATCGATCGGCCGGACAGCTCGTCGGCGCTGGCCTGCGTCGCGTCGGGAAGGTCCGACATCGAGGTGGACACGAGGTGGTTGGGCACGATCGACGACAGCTTGGCGAACCAGAACGCGGTGATGCCCGTCAGAACCCGGCCCTTGTCGGGGATGGGGGTGGGGTGGATGACGTCATAGGTCGACACACGATCGGACGCGACGAGCAGCAGGTGATCCGCGTCCACGTCGTAGAGGTCGCGCACCTTGCCGGAGCGCAGGTGGGTGAGTCCTTGGATCGCCATCGTTCGCCTCGGTCGGTCATCGGTACGGGTACGTCGGTACGGGTACGTCGGTACGGGTACGTCGGTACGGGTACGTCGGTCATCGGTACCCCGGGTCGTCGACCCGGTGGCGGGGCGAGCCTACTGTCGGTGGTGGCACATCCGACGGTCAGCGGCCGTCGCCGGCCAGGCGCGTCAGGTCCTCCGGGGTGTCGATGTCGGGAGGGCTGCTCCCGGGCACGAGGACGTGGGCAACCTGCAGGCGACCGAGGACGTCGCGGGCACCGGTGTCGCCCTCGACCTCCGCCACGACCTTGGGCCACACGCGCCGATGGAGGGCGACGGGATGTCCGGCGCGGTCGTGATACTGCGCCCGAGCCGCATCGGGGCCGTCCTTCAACGCCGACACCACCTGACGGATCGAGGCTGCGCTGATCCCCGGCTGATCGGCCAACAACATCAGCGCAACATGCACCGCGGGGTCGTCCTGCAGGGCGACCAGTCCGGCGCGGACGGACGACGCCTGGCCGGTCGCATGGTCGGGATTGCGGACCACCTCCACGTCGTTGCGATCAGCGACGACGGCGGCAACGTTGTCGGCGTCGTGGCCCACGACCACGAGGACGCGACCGATACCAGCTGCTCCGGCGGCGTCGACCGCGTGGAGGAGCAGCGGGCGACCATCCAGTTCGGCCAGCGCCTTCGTACTGCCGAACCGGCTGGCCGACCCCGCGGCCAACACCACCGCCACGACCTCATGCGTACGCTGCTGACCACGGGTGCGCCGACCACGGTCCGACCGCTCGTGACCGCGCCGACCGGAGAGGGCGTCGTGACGTTGACCAGCCTGGAAACCGACCCCGTGCTCGATCGCCGCCGAACGGCTGCGGTCGTCACCTCCAGTGACGGCGTCGCCTATGGGCATCGGACCGACGATTCCGGCGCGGCCATCGCCGAGCTGCTGCGCGACCACGGGTTCACGGTCACCGAACGCCGGACCGTCCCCGACGAGCGTGACGTCATCGCGGACACCCTGCGGGAGTTGGCCGGGACCGACGTCGGGCTGGTCGCCATCACCGGTGGCACCGGATTCGGCCCGCGCGACGTCACCCCGGAGGCCACGCGCGACGTGCTCGAGCGCGAGGCACCCGGGCTGGCCGAAGCCATGCGGGCGAGTGGCCGCGCGACCACCCCGATGGCCGACCTGTCGCGAGGCATCTGCGGGGTGCGCGGACGCACGTTGATCATCGACCTGCCCGGCAGCCCGCGGGGTGCGACCGAAAGCCTGGAGGCGATCCTCTGCCTGCTCCCCCACGCGCTCGATCTGCTGGGTGGAGACACCCAGCGACACCCCGCCGGCCACGGCGACATCGCGGCCGAACCGGTGGTCCAGCCGCCGACGGAGTGACGCGGCCGCAGGATCACCGGCGCGCGAACCACCAGATGAGCGCAGCCACCGCGGCGAGACCCGCCACCAGCGGGATCAACCGCTTGGCCGTTGCCGCGCCGGCGACATCCATGAGGTTCAGCGCATCGTTGGCACGGTCGGGGTCCTCCGCAATCGTGCGGGGACCGCTGCTGGCCGGAGCGGCTGCCGTGGCCGACTCGCCGTCGGTCGCGGGCTGGCCGGCCGCGGCCGCTCCACTGGCTTCCGCCTCACCGCCCGCGGCAGCGCCACCGTCGGTGTCCCCAGCCACAGCGCGATCGTCGCCGCCGCTGAGCACGAGTTCCTCCAGGCGCTGCGAGAACTGATCGATGATCTTGGTCCCCACCTCGCCCATGACGCCGCGTACGAACTGCGCCGGTTTGCCGGTCACGGTCAGGTCGGTGACCACGTGCACCAGGGTGCCCTCATCGGTCTCGGTCAACTTCGCGGACACGTCGGCGTTGGCGGTCCCGGCGCCACGGGTCTCCTTGCCCTTGGCGTCGATTCGGGCGCTCTTGGCCGCCTCGTCGACGTCCACCAGTTCGGCGGTGCCCCGGTAGCTCACGGTGATGGGGCCGACCTTGACCTTGACGCGGCCGGTGTAGACATCGCCGTCCACCTCCTCGAGGGTCGCACCCGGCAGACAAGGCGCGACCTTCTCCAGGTCGAGCAGGGTCTTCCAGGTGGTGTCGATATCGGTCGGGACGGTGAAATCGTTCACGAACTCCATGAGGCGGTCTCCTGCCGGTCGTGGTGGATGGGGCCATCGGTCTGTATCAGGGCAGCACCACTGCCGCCCTGACGCAACATGACCAGTTCGGCCGCGATGGCGATAGCGGTCTCTTGAGGTGTTCGGCCTCCGAGGTCCAGGCCGATGGGTGAGCGCAGTCTTCCGAGGTCGGGGGCGTCGACACCCTCTTCGCGCAGCCGGGCGAGACGGTCCTCGTGCGTACGCCGCGATCCCATCACCCCGACATACCCGGCGCTGGTCCGCAGCGCCACCTTCAGGACGGGCACGTCGAACTTGGGATCATGGGTCAAGACGCAGATGACGGTGCGGGGATCGATCTCCGTCCGCTCGAGGTAGCGGTGGGGCCACTCGACGACGACCTCGTCGGCATCCGGGAATCTGGCCGGGGTAGCGAAGCGCGCGCGGGCGTCGCAGACGGTCACGTGGTAGCCCAGGAACCGCCCGACGGACGCGACCGCGCCGGCGAAGTCGATCGCACCGAACACCAGCATCCGGGGGCGGGGAGCGAACGATTCGATCAGGACGGTGACCTCGTCCATCCGCCGCTCGCCGTGGGGGCCGTAGTGTCGAAGCCCGGTGGCGCCCTGCGCCAACATCCCCCGCGCCCCCTCGACGATCGCGTGCGTCAGTCGGTCGTCTGTCACCTCGCCGTCGATGCGGTCCTCGCCGACCACGATGCTCCGGCCCACCGCGTCCGGGTCGCCCGGGTGTTCGATGACGGTGGCCACGGCCACCGGCTCCTCGGCATCGATGCGGGAACCCAGGTCGTCGAGATCCAACACGTCGGCCGTGACCGGCCGCACGAACACCTCGATGGTGCCGCCGCAGGTCAGCCCGACCGCGAAGGCCTCGTCGTCGGAGATGCCGTAGGACACGCGTTGAGCAACGCCCGTTTCCAGGACCTCGGTGGCGACCTCGACGACCGCGCCTTCGACGCAACCACCCGACACGCTGCCGAGCACGTCACCGTCGGGGTGCAGTGCAAGGGTCGCGCCTGCACTGCGCGGCGCCGACTTGGACGTCGAACTCACCGTCGCCAGACCGATGCGCGCGCCGGCGGCCTGCCAGCGCCGCAACGTGGGCAGTTCCTCACGCACCTTGGGTACCTCCCTGATCCGACGCATCCGGGACATGGCCCGGTCGGTCGACGAGGCGGTCTTCGGGCCACCCGTGCTTGGTTCCACCTGCAACCGTATGGCGCCGCCGGCTGCCGCGCGACGTCGCCGAGGCGGCACCGGCCACCGTCCGCGCCAAGGCTTCGAGCGCCCCCAACGAGTGCCCCTCCACCAGTTGGTCGCACCAGGGCAACGATGCGGCCATGCCTCCCGCGGTTGGCGTGAACCCCGGTCGGGCGGCGCGGGGGTTGGCCCACACGACCCGGTGGGCCAACCGCGACAGCCGTTCCATCTGGTTGCCCAGGTCGGTGACGTCGCCCGTCTCCCAGCCGTCCGACAACAGGACCACGACCGCACCGCGCGCCACTCCCCGTTGCCCCCACCGATCGAGAAACTCCTTCAGCGTCTCGCCCAGCTTGGTCCCACCCTCCCAGTCGGGGATGGCCGCCGAGACCGCGCGCATGGCCGTATCGGGATCCCGGTGCGTCAGGTCATCGGTGACGCGGGTCAACCGGGTGCCCAGCGTGAAGACCTCGGTCCGTCCGGCGCGGCGGCGGGTGGCGGCGTGCGCGAACCGCAGGAGTGCGTCGGCGTAGCCCGACATCGACCCACTCACGTCGACCAGCAGGACGACGGGGCGGGGGCGGCTGGCGGGCGACTCACGGATCAGTGGACCGGGCCCGCCGCCCGCCGCCAGCATCGCGCGCACGGTCCGGCGCCGGTCGATCCCACCCCGGTGCGACGGTCGACGCCGCCGGGTGCGACGGAGTTCCCCGGGCAGGGAGAACCTCGCCAGCAGCACGTCGAGCTGGCGGCGTTCGTCGTCGTCCAGATCGACGATGTCCCGCTCGCGCAACTGCTCGACTGCGGAGGCGTTCCGCGTCACGACCTTGAGGGTCGGGCCGTCATCGTCGGTGACCGCGCCGGTCGCGGGTGTCGAGCTGACCGCCTCCGCCCCCACCTGCACCTGCCGTCGGGTCCGGATGCGACCCGGCAACGTCGTGCCGTCGAAGAACGCCGCAAAGACCCGGTCGTAGCGTTCGAGGTCATCCGGATCGCTGCAGAGGGTGACCCGCCCCGCCCAGTAGACCGCCGTCCGGCTGCCGACGGGAAGCCGGGTGAGTGCCTCCAGGAAGGCGTGGACCCGGTCCGGGGACGCGCCCACTCCGGCGGCCCGCAGGGTGTGCGCCAGGCCAACCGCCGGACCGGTCAGATCCAGCGGGCCGTCGGCCGATCGGGCAGGAGAGAGCTCGCTCATGGCCCGATTGTCCGCAATCGGGCGGTCACCCGCCACCCGCGACCGCGCGCGCGATGAGCGGACCCATATCCATCTGGCGGGCGCGTTCCTGATCCTCGCGGAACTTCAGGACCGATCCCAGGGTTCGCGCCGCGATGTCCGCGTCCAGGTGGTCCGCACCCAGCGCGACGAGCGCCTCGGTCCAGTCCAACGTCTCCGCGACGCCCGGAGGCTTGAGCAGGTCCTGGTCGCGCAGCAGCTGCACCGCGGCCACGACTTCCCGCGCGAGGTCCTCGCCGACGCCCGGCAGTCGCGACCGCACGATCGCGACCTCGCGGTCGAAGCCGGGGTGGTCGACCCAGTGGTAGTAGCAGCGGCGTTTCAGCGCGTCATGGACCTCCCGGGTGCGGTTGGACGTCAGGATCACCAACGGCGGCATCGCCGGACGGATCGTGCCGAGCTCCGGGATGCTGATCGTGAACTCGCTGAGCACCTCCAGCAGCAGCGCCTCGAACTCGTCGTCCGCGCGGTCCACCTCGTCGATCAGCAGGACCGACGGACTGGTCTCGAGCGCCTGCAGGATCGGCCGGGCCACCAGGAATCTCCGGTCGTACAGCTCCGCTTCCAGGTCGTCCGCCGCGGACCGTGTGTCCACGTCCGGATCCGACCCAGCGCTGCGCCCAGCCGCTTCGGCGCTGCGCAGGTGCAGCACCTGACGCGGGAAGTTCCAGTCGTAGAGCGCCTGCGCCGCATCGATGCCCTCATAGCACTGCAACCGGATCAGGGGGGCGTCGATGACGTCCGCCAGCACCTGCGCGACGGCGGTCTTGCCGACCCCGGCATCACCTTCGAGGAACAGCGGTCGCCGCAGGGCGAGCGCGAGGTAGGCCGCGGTCGCCAGGCCATCATCGGCGAGGTAGCCGTGCTCCTCCAGCCGTCCGGCGAGCCCGGCGGGATCCGTGACCCCGTCGGGTAGCCGGTCGGTCGAAGCTGTGGTCGGGCGATCGCTCACCCGGCGGCGGCCTGCAGCGCCCGCTTGGTCAGCACCCGCGCCAGGTGCTCGCGGAACTCCGAGGTGGCGCTGAGGTCCGTCGGGGGGCTGGTGCCCTCCGCCGCGTGTTCCGCCGCGTCCGCGATGCCGTCGGTCGACGTCCCGGCCAGGGCCTGTTCCACCGCGGTCGCCCGCAGCGGGATCGTGCCCATGTGGGTCAGGCCGACCCGTGCTTCCTCGATGCTGCCGTTGGCGCGTTTGACCAGACCGAGCGAACCCACGATCGCCCAGGCCTGGGCGACGCGGCCGAACTTCTGGTAGTTCCAGCCCCAGTTGCCATCCAGTTTGGGCACGCGGACCTCGGTGATCACCTCGTCGTCGTTGACCGAGGTACTGAGGTAGTCGACGAAGAGGTCGGCGGCCGTGATCTCGCGCCGACCGGACGGACCCTGGACCATCACGGTGCCGTCCAGGGCCAACAGCGCGGCCGGGAGGTCACTGGCCGCGTCACCGTGAGCCATCGCTCCGCCGATCGTCCCGCGGTGACGGACCTGGGCATCGCCGACCTTGCGGGTCACATCGGCCAGCACGCCGCAGTGCTGCCTGACCAGGTCGTTGTCGATCACGTCCTGGTGCGAGGTCATCGCGCCGATCGACAGCCGCCCGTCGTCAAGCTCACAGACGCCGCGCAGGGCATCGACCCGACCGAGGTCGACGAGCACCTCCGGTGACGCCAGCCGCAGTTTCATCAGCGGCAGCAGGCTGTGCCCACCGGCCAGCAACTTGGCTTCGTCACCGTGTTCCGTGAGGGCGGCGATCGCCTCGTCGACCGAACCGGCCCGGATGTAGTCGAACGTCGCCGGGATCATGCCGCACCTCCGTTGGTGGCCGCCTGGATCGCTTCCCACACGTTGCGTGGAGACGTCGGCATCCTCACGTCCTTCACCCCGAGCGGCCGAAGCGCGTCGACGACCGCATTGACCACGGCGGGCGTGGAGGCGATCGTGCCCGCTTCCCCGACGCCCTTGACCCCCATCGGATTCGAGGTGGCGGGTGTCTCCGTCCGGTCGGTTTCGAAGTGGGGCAGATCCGCGGCCGACGGCACGTAGTAGTCCAGCAGCGACCCGGTCGACAGATTGCCTTCCGTGTCGTAGACGGCCTCCTCGTACAGCGCCTGGGCGATGCCCTGCGCCAGACCGCCGTGAACCTGCCCCTCGACGATCTGCGGGTTGATGACCCGGCCGACGTCATCGACCGAGACGTACGTGCGGATTATGACCCGACCGGTCTCCGTGTCGACCTCCGCCGCGCACAGGTGCGTGCCGTGGGGGAACGAGAAGTTCTCCGGGTCGACCGTGGCTTCGGCGTCCAGCGACGGCTCCATGTCCTGCGGATAGTCGTGTGCGGCGAAGACCGCCAGGGCGAGGTCCTGGATCGTCTTCTTCGCGTCCGGCGACCCGGCGACGCTGAAGGTGCCGTTGGCGAACTCGATGTCGTCCTCCGCCGCCTCCAACAGGTGGGCCGCCACACGCTTGGCCTTGGCGATCACCTTCTGACAGGCGGAATGCACCGCGTAGCCACCGACCACCAGCGAGCGGGACCCGTAGGTGTCCATGCCCCTGTGGGAGATCGAGGTGTCACCGTGCAGCACATCCACATCGTCGAAGTCGACGCCCAGGGCGTCCGCGGCGATCTGGCTCCAGGAGGTGACGTGTCCCTGCCCGTGCGGTGACGTGCCGGTGATGACCTGGACGGTCCCGGTCGGCAGCATCCGCACGCTGGCCTGTTCCCAGCCGCCGGCCCGGTAGCTCAGCGAGCCGAGCACGCGGGACGGGGCCAATCCGCACATCTCGGTGAAGGTCGAGATCCCGATTCCGAGTTGGACCGGATCACCGGACGCGCGGCGCTGTTGCTGCTCCGCGCGCAGGTCGTCGTACCCGAACATCGCCATGGCCTTGTCGGTCGCGGCTTCGTAGTTGCCCGAGTCGTAGGTCAGTCCGGTGATGATGTCGTAGGGGAACTCCTCGTGGGTGATCCAGTTCTTGCGGCGCAGCTCCATCGGATCCATGCCCAGTTCCGCAGCCAGGTCGTCGACGATGCGCTCGATCGCGAAGGTGGCTTCCGGACGGCCGGCACCGCGGTAGGCGTCGGTCGGGGTCTTGGTGGTGAACACCCCCGTGATCTTCAGCCCGTGCGCCTCCATCTTGTAGATGGCGGGGTACATGAAGGCTCCCAGCATCGGGGTGCCCGTGGTGACCAGCTGCAGATAGGCGCCCAGATCGGCCTTGATGTCCGCCTTGTACCCGAGGATCCTGCCGTCGCTGGTCGCCGCGATCTGCAGGTCCTGGATGTGGTCGCGCCCATGGATCGTGGCCTGGTAGCCCTCCGAGCGGGTCTCGGTCCACGTCACCGGCTTGCCGAGCTTGGCCGCCAACGCCAGGGCAAGTGCCTCCTCGGCATAGACGTTCAGTTTGGAGCCGAACCCGCCGCCGACGTCCGGGGCGATGACGCGCAGCTTGTGCTCCGGCACGCCACAGACGATCGCCAGCTGGATCCGCAGGATGTGGGGGATCTGTGTCGCCGAGTGCATCACGTAGCCGCCGGAGGTCGGGTCCGGCTGCACGACCACGGCGCGCGGCTCGATCGCGGTGGGGATCAACCGCTGGTTGATGTACCGGCGGGTGACCACGACATCGGCCCGGTCGAACACCTCGTCGAGGTTGCCGCTGTCCCACGCGTACTCGTAGCACCGGTTGGTGCCCGCATCGTCATGGACGAGCACCTCGTCCTTCAGCGCCTCCTCCATGTCCGTCACGGCGGTCAGCGGTTCATAGCTGACGTCGACGAAGTCGACCGCGTCGGCCACCGCGCCCGCGCTGGTCGCCAGGACCACGGCGACGCCGTCGCCGACGTGGCGGACCTTGTCGGTCGCCAGGGGCCAGTGGGGCGGCTCCTTCACGTCGGCGGTGACCTGCCAGACACTCGGGAGCGAGGTCTTCCAGGCGTCCATCAGGTCGGCGCCCGTGTAGACGGCGACGACGCCCGGCCGCTCCCTGGCTGCCGAGACATCGACAGCGGTGATCTTCGCGTGCGCCATCGGGCTGCGAACCAGCTTCATGTGCAGGGCCCCGGGGGCGGCGACGTTGTCGGTCCAGGTGGCCCTACCCGTCACCAGCCGCGCATCCTCCTTGCGCAGCTTGGTGACCCCGATGGATCCGGTCGGCGTGTCCACGGCGGTCATGCGGTCACCTCCGCCTTCGGCGTCTCCCCACGCATCTCCGCGGCGGCGGCCCGGACGGCCTTGACGATGTTGACGTAGCCCGTACAGCGGCAGAGGTTGCCCTCGAGCCCGTGACGAACCTCGTCCTCCGTGGGGTCGGGGTTCTCGGCCAGCAGGTCCTTGGCGGCCATGATCATGCCGGGCGTGCAGTAGCCGCACTGCAGCCCATGCTCGGTGTGGAACGCCCGCTGGAGTGGATGCCATCCGGCTTCGTCGTCCCCGCTGCTGCCAGCATCCGCCAGACCTTCGATCGTATCGATCCGGGTGCCGTCGGCCTGGACGGCCAACACGGTGCAGCTCTTCACGGACCGGCCGTCGAGGTGGACGGTGCACGCCCCGCAGTTGGAGGTGTCGCAGCCGACGTTGGTCCCGGTCTTGCCGAGCACGTCGCGCAGATAGTGGACGAGCAGGAGGCGTGGCTCCACCTCGTCGCTGTGGCTTGCTCCGTCGACGGACATCTGGACGTTGGTCACTCCCGGATACCTCCTACGACCTTCTTGGGGCCGATCTGGGTGCCGCCCGCGTGTCGGCGACGACACCGTGCCTGCCTCAACCTGTCCGACGGGCTCCCGACCGTCGGACAGGCGAGGGTCCTACACATCACGCACATCACGCCCGCACGTCCGGACTCCCGACCGGATGGGCTCCCGCTCCAAGGCGAACGCGCCACGAACGTACGGCAGCCGTCATGGCCGCCGCGCGGAGAACTCAGCAATGCGGGCACGTCCGTGCGCTGAACGCTTACGCGCGCGCGCTCATCGGTGGTCGGCCAGAAGCCGATCCATGGCCCGCGTCATGCGTCCGTGTCGTCGACCCGACCAGTACGTTCCCGGGCCGCCTTGGCCCGCCGGAGCGCCGCTTGGGCCCGTTCCTCCGCGGCCAACGCCCGCTTCTCCGCTGCGCGGAACCGGCGTTCTGCCGCCAGCAACTGCTCCTCCGTGCCGCCCGACGTACGGCTGGCTTCGAAGTGGTCCTGTTGGTCATCCAGGATCGCCTGGTTGCGGTCACGGGCGGTCTGGGCGTCCTCGAGGGCTTCGTCCTGCGCGTCGCGGCGACGTTGCGCGGCGGTGACCCGAGCCTGGCGGGCCCGTCGTTCCGCCGCATCCACGCTACGGGTGGCCGCCGACTCGTCCAGTTCGCCCTGCTCACGGTCGGTGCGTTCCTGCTCGATGTCGCTTCGCTGACGTGCTGCTCGCGGTCAGCGACCGCCTGACTCAGATCCGCGAACTTCCCAACGAGACCCGCGGATCGGTGCTCGGCACCGCGATGGCGATCTTCCGCGGGTTCGGCTCCCCACGGGTGCGGGCCGCCACCGCCGCGACCCCAGGCGACACCGACAACATCCTCGACGTCGTCGAGATGCTCCGACACAACGGCACCCTGTACCTCGTTGCCCCCGAGTATGAACAAGCCGAACTACGGCCGGTGTCCGTCGCGATCGTGCAGGCCGTCTACCGGGCAGCGGTCAACCTGTCCGCCAACCTGCTCGACGGCGCACCGCTCTCGCCCCCGCTGCTGCTGCTCGACGAGGCCGGCAACATCGCCCCGCTGAAGACGCTGCCCAAGATCGCGTTCAACGACACCTGGGTGTGTTTGATCGTCCAGTTGCCCGCTTCACGGAACACCCGGCCGTGCCGGAGCAGGAACCCGCCCAGGCGCTGACGGGCCCGACGTCGCTCCTGGACCGCGTCGATGCGCACGCGACACAGATCCCGGACCGCTTCCTCACGCTCGGTCGGGACCCGGATCGGGGTCAACTCCCCGGCCCGCAACAGCCGGGCGAGCCGGCGGGCGTCACGCTTGTCGGTCTTGACCCGGTCACCCGGGGCGGTGGGGATAAACGAGGGTGCGATCACCTGGCAGTCGATGCCCATCGAGGCTGCCAGCCGCGCCAGGCCGTAACCGGTGGGACCCGCCTCGTAGCAGACCCGTAGCCGAGCCGGTTCGAAGCGGCCCAGCAGCCTGCGGATCGATGGCTCGTCATGGAAGATCTTGTCGTGGGTCGGCTGCTCCGCGCCGGGCTCGAGAACCCCAGCGCTGATCGAGTCCTTGTGGACATCCAGCCCGATGAACGTGAACGGCGTGTCTGCGATACTGGCCATGGACGATCGGCTCCTTCCTCAATGTTGGCTCCGCCTTGCGGCTACGCACCACAGCTTGGTGGAAGATCCACGTAGATGCGGTCGGAGCCGGCCGTTCCATGATGACTAGGGCTGCCCCGGTTTCAGATCCAGGAGGAGCCTGGGCAGCCCCCAGGTGCGAGCCGTCGACTTGCGACCTGACGCCGACGGCCGACTGCTCGGTGCGACCCGACACAAACGTCGCCGACGAGGCCGGGGGGACATCGGATCGGCATCCGG
>JBDNIX010000366.1:0-2907 GCA_041688045.1 Nitriliruptoraceae bacterium | reverse complement strand
GTTCGACAGTTGATGTTCGTGGCGAGGCATACGGATATAGCGTTGGAGGGCGCGTAGAGGGGTGTAGCGTGCGTATCGGGCCGGCGGTGGTTCTGGCACGTGTAGTGCCTAGGCGTGCAGGCTGCCTGTGGGCCGGTTCAGGCGGGGGTGATGGCGAGGAACCGTGGCGGGGGCTTGATGCCCACGGCGTCGAAGATCTGCTCGTGCCTGGCGGTGGGCTGGGTGGTCTCGACGAGGTGGCCGACGTTGCCGGCGTGTTCGATCGCGGCGAGCTGGCCGAGCTCGTGGCGCAGGTTGCGCCAGGTGTCACCGGTGGCGGTCTCGGCGATGCGAGTGACAAGCAGCGCGAGCCAGCACAGCAGCACATGCGCACGGATCCGTTCCTCGAGCTGATGCCGGACCGGTCGAAGATCCAGATAGATCTTCAGGTCCCTCCACCCTCGTTCCACTTCCAGGAGCTGCTTGTAGCCCAGCGCGATGTCCTCGACCGATAGGGTCGGATCGGAGGTGCGGAGCAGGAACTTGCCGTCGAGCTTGGCGTCACGGGTGATGGCGCCACGGTCGATACGCAACAGCCCCGACTTGGTGGTGCGCAGGAAGCGGTTGTAGGTGGGCCGGGTCTTGAGCTTGCCGGCGAGCTCCGCACGTTTGTGCTTCGACAGCTCGTCGGAGCCGTCGATGGAGGCTTCGAGCTGTTCGACGATCTGGGTCCGGACGGTCGCGTCGCGTTCGGCTTCGTCGGGGTTGCGGCAGATGACGAACCGGTCCCGCATCGTGCCATCATCGAGCACGACCTGTTTGACCTGGAGGTTGCCAGCAACGCATCTGTAGCGGCCCTGCCGTTTCAACGCCTGCTGAGCTTCCTTGGAGCCTGAACGTAGCTTCTCGCCCATGATGTAGTGCCCGCCGCCACGCTGCAGGTAGCGGCGGTTGGTCTCGGAGGTGAACCCGCGGTCAGCGACCCACACCACCCGGCCAAGCCTCCAGGCCTTCAGGTCCTTCTTGACCTGGCGGATTAGCGGCGAGTCGCCGGTGTTGCCCGGCCAGCACCACACCCGGATCGGGATCCCGGTACGGGTGACGGCCAGGCCGATCACAATTTGGGGTAGATCGGGCCGATGGTCCTTCGACGCACCCCGAGAGCGGAACCCTGCCGTGCGTTCGGGCTCGCCGTCGACCGGCGTGTCCGGCTCCACTTCGGGGTGCTGGCCGTCTTCGGATACGGGATCTTCACGTTCGATCTGCCAGTAGGTCGAGGTCGTGTCGAACAGCAGGAGATCGACCTCAAGATCCAGCAGATCGGCAGTCGCCCAGTAGACCGACTCGGCCAGCTGATCCTCGACCTCGAGGAGGAAGTCCATCGCCCGGTAACAGACGTTGGGATCGTCACCCAGCTCGCCGACCCCTGGCAGCTGCACGGTCTTCGCCCAGGTCATCGACGCGAGCTTGGACTTGTGGTCCTCCGGCGCCAACGCCCGGTTGGCGACCAGCATGAACAGCACCCGCTCCACCGCCGGATCGAGCCGCCGGCCGGTGAGCAGCTTCTTGACGGTCTTGTCGATCTCGAGCTGCCGCCAAATGCCGTCCAGCAGCCAGCCCCCGCCCGCGGGACGCGACGCCACCGGCCGCAAACCAGGCGTGTCGCCGCCGCGGCCGGGGTCGCCAACAGCGACCGGCTGGTCGATGCCCAGGTAGCGGTTGATCGAGCCCGCCAGCCGTTCGAGACCGGCACGGTCGAGCTGGTCCTCGCGCCCAAACGAGTGCACGACCTTGGCGGTCGACTGCCGCTTGATCGGGTCCCACACGTTGTGGGCCAGCTGGACGTAGCGGACGACGCTGCCGTCCTTGTTTTTCCGCTGAATCGTGCGTAGATACATGCCCAGCATGATAGCAGGAAACTTGGCCAATACAGCTATTCAAGTCGATTCAGACCAGAGTAGTTGACTAGGCGTGTGCCTAGGCCGAAACGGGGTCTCGCGACGAGATCTGCCGTTCCGGACAGGATACAAGACCATCCGTGCCTAGACACACGGCTGAACTGTCGAACTCCGGTGTCAGGGGCCGTGTCAAAGCCGTGACATCTCGAAACTGTTCGTCGGAGTCGTGACATTTGCGTGTCACGGGCCGTCACGACCCGAACCCGAGTCGGTTCCGAGCATCCCCGACATCGTCGTCGTGACCCCGCGCCCTCGCCGATGCCACGGACGCAGACGACCCGTCGACCTGAAGTCACGTCCCACCGCGGGGACGGGCGAGATCCCATCGGCATCACTGTCGGCCGCGGCGCTAGGTTGGCGTTGCAAGACGTGTGACCGATCATGGTGCGGAGGCGCCTGGGGGCGGGGTGCGTACCTGTCTGGCAGTGATGCCAGCAAGGATCGGGTGCGTGGTGACGGTCTCGATGCGAGTGATGTCCGCAGGTAACGGCTACCGGTACCTGCTGAAGTCCGTGGCCACCGGTGACGGGGATCGTGACCTGGCCACGCCGCTGACGCGCTACTACGCGGAGGCGGGGTGTCCGCCGGGGTTCTGGCTCGGCTCGGGCATCCACGGTCTGGGAGCCGGTGAGCTACAGCCGGGTGACGTGGTGACTGAAGCGCAGCTCGAGCTGTTGGTGGGGATGGGCCGCGATCCGATCACGGGCGGGGTGCTGGGAGAGCCGTACCGGCGGTTCGCCAGCGTCGAGGCTCGCATCCGGGCCCGCATCGACCGTCTGGACCAGAACCTGTCGACGGATGAGCGCGCCGCCGCGGCGACCGCCATCGAAACCGAGGAAGCCGCTCGCCCGACCCGCCGTGCGGTCGCGGGCTATGACTACACGTTCTCGGTGCCCAAGAGCGTGAGCAGCTTGTGGGCGGTGGCCGACGGAGGGACACAGGCGCTGATCGTGTCCGCACATCACGCGGC
>JBDNIX010000365.1:0-12327 GCA_041688045.1 Nitriliruptoraceae bacterium | reverse complement strand
CCCCGACACCCCGGTGCATGTCACCGTGGGGACCGAAGACGTGTCGGTTCGGATCCAGGTCATCGACCGCGGACCGGGCATCCCGCCCGGTGATCAACAGCGCATCTTCGAACGCTTCCAACGCTTGGAGGATCCGCTCACGATGCGCACGGCCGGTGTCGGCGTCGGACTGTTCATCGCCCAGCAACTCACCACATCGATGCACGGTGAGGTCCGATATTCAACCAATCCCTCGGGTGGATCGATCTTCACCGTCACCCTTCCCGCCGCATCAGGTGATGCCGCCGCGCACGCTGAGGGACCCACCGTCACCCTGCCGGCCGAGCACGCCGCGGACGCCGAATAGCGCACAGGGATCTCGTCGACACCCGTACCTCGAACCTCTGTGGGTTCGGGAAAGGCGCAGCGTCGCGGGCGAATGGATCCTCGAAAAGAGCCTCTCGAGATGGCATGTCGACGCGTCACTGCTACCGTGACTGAAAAGTTCAGACCCACTTCATGAGCGAGGTACGAGCATGGCGAAGCCGATGAGCAAGGATCACAAGGAGGCCCTTGCGAAGGGCCGTGAACAGGGCAAAGCCGTGCGCGACTACCTCGCGGCATTGGAAACGGAGCGGAAGCCGGGGCGCAAACTGGACCGTGCCACGGTGGAGTCCCGCATCAAGGATGTGCAGGCGTCCATCGATGAAGAGACTGATCCAGCCAAGCGGGTCGCGCTCATTCAGAAACGTCGGGACGTGGAGGAGCGCCTGATCTCGATCGAGGATGCTCCCGATCTGGACGCTCGGGAAGATGCATTCGTGGAGGCCGCCGCCGACTACTCCGCGCGCAAAGGAATCAGCTACGCGGCCTGGCGCGAGGCCGGCGTCCCAGCCGCAACGCTCAAACGTGCAGGCTTCAAGCGAACGAAACGACCATCAAGCTGACCATTCAGGCACCGACGCCCGCGGCCATATCGACACTGGGTGAAACGGCACGCCGGGCTCGCGTCGCACATGCCTCGAATGCGGATTCGAAACGCACGGCGTCCCGCCGATAGATTTCCAGCGCTTCGGGCTGCCGACTGATCGATTTCACGAGTTCGAACTGTTGGTACAGATCGTGGGCGAAGGCGCGTCGGCGGCGCTCCACGGCCGCTCGCACGGTGTCGACCGCTGACGCCACCTGCCCATCAACGTCCTTGACCAGCACGTCGGCAATCTCGTCCAGTCGCTCCAGGATCGTCGACCGAACCTGTTTGATACTGCGCGCCGTGGCCAGCAGGCTGGTCATCTTCCAGCCAACGAGCGCGCCGCCCACCAGACCGATGGGGCCGAGCAGGGCTCCTGCAGCGACGAACGCGGCGCTACCACCCGCCAGCCCCCCCGCCACCGCCACACCGGCGCTGCTCGACTGCGACTTCCCGTGGCTGCGCCTGATCGACTGCAGCTGATCGGGCGTCACGAGCAGGGCATTTGCAGACAGTTGGACCTGCGGCAAGTTCGGAGCCAGATCGGTCATCACCGACTCGAACTGCTCGGAGAGTTGTCCCTGCAGTGACGTGACCGCCTTCGCGAACCCCGCCTCGAACTGACGCGAGGCCATCTCACCAGCCACTTCGAGTTGCCGGCGAAACCGACTGCTGAAGTGCTCGATTTCGTCCAGCGTCTCGAGTGCATCCAATTCCTTCTTGGCCGTGGCGAATGGCTGCAGGACCAAGCTGCGAATACGCATTCGCAAGGGCGCCACCTCGGTCAGCGACATCGCGACTGCATCGTCGAATCGACGCTCAAGGCGGCCGATGTTCCGATCCAATTGGCGGCGAAAATTGTCCAGTTCATCGGCGTCGTCCAATAACTGCTGGCGGACGCGCACCTCGGAGATGGCCATGTCGGCGACCTTGGCGATCCGGTCTGCGGCTTCCTCGAGGACCTGCTGGCCGGCGAACCTCGACAGATAGGTCTCGATTTCGCGGAGAAGTCGATCTGCCCCCGACCGCTTCCAGAGGTCGATGTCGTCGGTTTCGCGAGCCTGCCACGCCTCCAACGCGCACACGGGGTAGATCCGGACCTCGCCGGTCCGCCCCGCCGCCTGGGACGCCTGGACGATCCGCCCACCCACATAGTCGAGTACGGCGTTTCGCGTCTCGGCGTCGTGGAAATGCTGCGGGAACATGTTGCAGACCAGGAAGGTCTTCTTCAGGTCCCGCGCCACGACTTCTTTCAGGAACTTCATCTCCGTCGCGCCGACGGTCGGAGGTGACAGGAACAGCACGACACCGGCATCGACGATGTCGAGTTCCTGCAGCGTACGTTCCGTATAGACCTCGTCGGCTTCGGCATCATCCAGACCAGGCGTGTCGATCAGTCGGGTTCCGTTTCGGAGGAAGCCGACGGGCACCTGCTGCTCGACGTGCGTCACACCGAGGTGGTTCTGATGGTTGTGCTTCTGCGAGGTGTACTGCTCGACTTCCTCGACCGCGAGGTGTCGTGTCGTGCCGTCCGCCAGGTGGACGGTGGCCGCGGGCTGATCACCATAGGAGACATAGACCGGGACAGCTGTCTCCGGAGTGACGTGCATGGAGGACACTTCTCGACCGATCAGACCGTTCAGCAGTGTGGACTTCCCGCGTTTGATCAACCCGAAGATGCCGACCGTGAACTGGGTGGCCTGGAGGTCACGCCGCACGAGTGCCAATTCCCCGGCAATCAGGGAATCCGACAGTTCGGTGCCCTCCACTTCCAGACCACGGCGCTCCTGGAACCGCGACCAGACCTCCTCGACCTGCCCGAGCGCAGACATGAGGCTTTCGCGTTCGACAGCGAAGCCATCGAGGAACTCAGCCATGGGCGGCCCCCGGGAACAGAGCGGGTCGGGGCCCACCTCCGGGCCCTCGGAAGGTGCATCGGCGGCCCAGGGACAAATCTTGAGGGTCCCATAGAGGACCGATCCGGGCCGTGGCCAACGCGCTCAACGGGTCCATACGGCCTGCTCCGATGCGTTGAAACGGATGTCGCCACGACTTCGTAGCGCCTCCAGCGTCGCTCGGGTCGACTTCTGCGCGGCATGCCAGAGATTCCGGTCGACATCCGCGTAGATCCGCTCGACGAGCTGAGCCGGCGTCGCCGGTCCCTCCGCAAGCGCCGCCACGACCTGTGCCTCGCGGAAGGCCCGATGCTGGCGGTAGAAGTCGAGAACCGCGGTCGGGTCCCGCGTGAGTTGCGGTCCATGCCCAGGAAAGAGCGCGTCCGGTCCCAACCGGAGCAGACGCCGAAGGCTGTCCAGGTACGCCGTCAGGTCACCGTCCGGGTAGGCCACCACCGAGGTGCCCCGGCCAAGGACGTGATCGCCGGTCAGGACCGCACCCGTGGGCAGCCGCACGGAAACGTGGTCGCGTGTGTGGCCCGGTGTGGCGATCACCTCGATCATCAGATCATCGACACGGAGTTCATCGCCGTCGCCGACCACACGTCCATCGGGCCCGGCCACGTCACGGGTGGACGCAACGACCGGGCAGCCGAAGCGCCGCGCCCAATCGGCCGCAGCCTCGGCATGATCGAGGTGATGGTGCGTGACGAAGATGGCCGTTGCCGTCGCGTCCCCGTCACGGAGGACCGCGCGGACGCGCTGACGGTGTTCCTCGGCTGACGGGCCGGGGTCAACGACGAGGGCCGCCCCTCCCGTACGACCGATGACGTAGGTGTTCGTTCCGTCGAGCGTCATCGGCGAAGGGTTCGGAGCGACCACCCGGTGGACCAGTTCGTCCAGGATCGCAACGACCGGCATCTCCCCAAGGGACGGGAGCTGCCAGGATGCACGCGGATCTATGGGCGGATCCAGCGCGTGTTCGGATATGGCCATCATCCAGGCAGTCTAGATCGCACATCTCGCGAGCGTGCCGCAAGCCCGTCGTGGGCCTGGTGCGGAGGCTGGGCCCCGGCTCGGTGCGGTGAACCGGAGCCCAGCGAATGCCGCTGCGCGGCAACCGGCGGCGGCATGCTGGCGGAGGTCGCGGCCTCCGACGAGCGAACCCGTCCGGTGGACGCGCAACACACCGCCGCCAGTGGGTGCGGGAAGATCCCCGCCCATCCTTCGTTCGTCGGTCGTGGACACGGGGATGGGTCGGCGCCTGACCGGCCTGAGCATGCCTCACGAATCGCGCTGATCTGCGCGCCTGATGCTCATTGCATGCGTCCTGCGCAGCGATGGCATGGTCGACCCTTCCATCGGACAGCGACCACCCGGTAAGGTGGGATCTCTACGCGGCGACGGAGCGGGAGCCGTCCGGCGGGAGAAGTGAACGGCGGCCCTTCGGTCCGCCGTTCACTTCTGTGATCACCCGGGCCTACGGCCGCCCGGGACCGTCTCCGGTCCGGACTCACGACGCAGATGTCCATACGCCGCGGCTCAGATGATCGAGGGCTCATCCTCGTACGGGTGCTGGACCATCGTGCGGCCCTCGACCTGAACGATCGTCGGCTCGATCCGCCGGGCATCCACCTGACCGGCCACTGCTGCGCGCCACGCGGTATCCGCGTCCGGATAGGTCGCCAGTACAGCCAGGTTGCGACGCGTGGGGAAGATGATGGAGACCTCGTCGCGCCCCTGCGCCGCCAAGGCATCCGAGGGCCGCATCCAGACTGACCTGGTCGCTTCGACCGCATCGTGCTCGGCAACCTGGTCGGGCGGCGCGATCGCGATGAAGAATCGGGTGTCGAACCGCCGGTGTCGACCCTGTGGTGTCACCCACCACGACCACAACGCCAGAGCATCCAGTTGCAGGGTGAGGTTGCTTTCGGCGAGCCAGGGCCGCCAGTCCCAAACACTGCCCCGCTCCGCCAACCGGGCGCGCGCCGAACGAAACACCGGAAGCGCGAGGTCCTCCGCCGTCAGCTGCGAGCCATCTGGCCGCCGGGCGACCAGGACGCCGGCCTCCTCGAAGGTCTCGCGGACGCCGGCGACCAGCATGGCAACCGCCTCCTCGGACGACGCGACGCCCATGGCGGCAGCCCGAACCGCGAGGTCCTGGGCATCCCATCGCCCCGGCTCGACGGCATGATCCGCAGCGTCCACCTTGCCGCCTGGGAAGACCAGCGCGCCACCCGCGAAATCGGAGTCGATGTGCCGTTCGAGCAGCAGTACTTCGAGGCCGCGGTGGCCGTCTCGGACGAGCACGACGGTCGCCGCATCGATGGCGGGCACACCGTCGCTCTCGCGGACAGCGTCGGCTCCGTCCCCCGGCGTCAGTGGTCGACCACCTCGAGGATCGCCTCCACCTCGACCGGGCTGTCCAGCGGAAGCACGGCGACACCGACCGCCGACCGGGCATGGACGCCTCGGTCGCCGAGGACCTCGCCGATCAGGTTGGATGCGCCGTTGGCCACCAGGTGCTGCTCGGTGAAGGTGGGGGCCGACGCGACGAAGACGGTGAGCTTGACCACGCGGACGCGGTCGAGGTCGCCGGATGCAGCCGCCGCGATGGCGAGCACGTTCAACGCCGCAGTTCTGGCGAGTTGGTTGCCGTCGTCGGTGGTCAGCACATCGCCGAGCTTGCCGGTCTGCTGCAGGGTTCCGTCTACCGTCGGCAGCTGCCCAGCTGTCAGGATCAGCTGCCCCGACGCGGCGAACGGCTGATACGCCCCCGCCGGCGTCGGAACGGACGGGAGGCTCAGCCCCAGATCGGCCAGTCGTTGCGTCGCGCTCATGAGTGCTCCTCCGAGACCGGCCGCTTGAAGTAGGCGACGTTGTCGACCACACAGACCAGGTCCCATCCGTCGGACCCCCACTGATTGAGGATCTGCTGCAGGGCATGGCTGATGAGGGGTGCTGTGGCGTACTCCCAGCGGGTCACGGTGTGCTCCTCGGGCGGAGGTGACGGCATTCCGCTCGTCCATCAGTTGGCGCCAGCGGACAAGCGGGGCTGATCCATCGTAGTCGCCGGACGCCGTCGGCCGAACCGTCACGCCGCCGGCCCCGGCAAGGTTCGGGCATCAGACGGCGGTGGCGATCCCACCCCGGTCAGCGACCAGTTCCCGGCGGTCGGTCTCGCCGAGACCACCCCACACTCCGTACAGCTCACCCGTGGCAACCGCGTGCTCGCGACACGCCTGGATGCAGGGGCATGTGGCACAGACGGCCTTCGCCTCGGCCTCACGCGCCAAACGCTCGCGTTTCGGCTCGAACCGATTGGGGCCGAAGAACAGTGCAGGATCGCGCGAGCGGCAGTGTGCGTCCTGGTCCCAGCTGATCTCCGTGTCGAGATCCTGGGCAAGGCTGAGGCCCGCCGACCGCTGCAGAAGGAGTCCCGTGGAGGCTACGGATGCCGCACCACTCTCGAAACTGCGCAACGCGTGATCCCCTGTTCCTGGTTCGCGTGCACGCATCCTACGCCCGGACCCACTGTCTGACTAGACCCCCCTTGCTTGCTGACGTAAAACGTCCGCTCGCGAAACGCAGCGCCCGCCGGCCTGAGACCGCCCAGCGAGCGGAGGGGCTCAGGTCAACGATTCCGGGGGATCGGACGCCTCGCTGGCAGCGGTCCCTTCGGTCGGCCCCGCGCCAGCCGGCACCTCGTCGGACGGGTCGAACGGCTCGACGAGCACCACCGGACCCTCGACGGCATGGACGCGCACGGGCGTGCCCACCTTGGCCCGCTTGGCGTCGCCGGTCCACCGGGCGCGCCACAGCGCTCCATCGATGTAGACGTGGCCTTCGGGATTGAGGACGGACCGGACGATGCCGGACTTGCCGACGAGGTCGTCGAGCGCCAATCCCTCCGGACCGGCCTGGGCACGCAACACGGTGGTCATGACCAAGACGAAGAACCCCGCCACCACGACCGTGGTGGCGCCGATCAGCCACGGATCCAGGGCCAATGCATCAGCGGAGTAGAACCAGATGGACCCGATGACGAACGCGGCGGTCGCCGCCAGCGTAATGGGCCCGAACCCGGCAACGGCGGTGTCGACCGCGTAGAGCAGCAACCCGAGCACCACCAACGCCACCGCCCACCAGGCGACCGGCAGCACGGTCAGGCCGAACGCACCGATGGCCACGGTGATGATCCCTGCCAGTCCGGCCACACCGAAGCCTGGTTGGAACACTTCGAACAGCAGCATCCCGATGCCGACCACCAGCAGGAGGTAGATGAACGGCGCCGTCGTGGCGGCGTGCAGAAGGCGCCTCACGAGTCCCAGACTGTGGAAACGGACCTCCAACGCGCATGCACGGACCTGCAGGGTGCGCTCGTCGCCCCCCGCGGTCACCGTTCGCCCGTCAAGCTCGGTCAGCAGCGGTTCGAGCCCCTGTGCCGTCAAGGTGACGGCGCCGCCGGCTTCCAGCGCATCGGCATCAACAGCTTCGGTCAGCAACCGACTGGCGAGGTCGGGATCCGCTCCCGCCTCCTGCAGCACTGCGGCCGTGCGTTGTTCCTCGTCGAATACACCACCGATATCGGAGAGGTCGGCCGGTGAAATCGGCCCCACCGTGGCATCCGCAGAGATCGCGCGAATGTCGGCGGCCGCCCAGATCAGCCCGGCTGCTCCTGCCGCTTCTGCGCCGGTACCAAGCGGACCGACCAGGGCTGCGATCGGGACCGTGGAGGCTTCCATGCGTCCCAGCAGGTCATCGAGGTCGACCGACACACCGCCAGCGGACGAGTACTGCAGGACGACCAGTTCCGAGCCCTGCTCGTCGGCCAGGTCGATGACGTCCGCGACCTGTGCCGCAACCGGCGGATCGAAGAAGCCACCGCGCAGCGGCAGCACCTCGACCGTCCGGAAGTCGCTCGGAGCTTCGTCGCCCGACGGGCACTGCTCGCCGTCGCCGTCCAGCGAAGGATCGACGTCCTGGGCGGCAGCCAACGACGCCGTCATGCCGATCGCGACGAACGCGAGCACGGCACAGGAGAGGAAGCGGCGAAGGAGCCCGCAGGAGAGGCAAGACATGCGACCGAAGCGTACCGAGGTGCACCCTGAGTCCCCGCACCGGGCGGGTGCGACGGGTCCGGGCGGTCGACGGTGCAAGGACGGCGGCGACCAACGAGCACGGCGGGGCGTACGATCGCCTCCATGCCACTATCACCCAGACCACCCAGCGCCAGCGGACTCGACGGCTTCGACGAGTGGCTGTCGTCCCACGTCGTCATCGTCACCGGCAAGGGCGGCGTCGGGAAGACCACGGGCGCAGCGGCCATCGCGCTGGCGGGGGCCGCGTCGGGTCGCCGCACCATCCTCGTCGAGGTGGAGGGACGGCAGGCCTTCAGCCGGACGTTCCGGACCGCGCCGTGGGATTACACCGAACGGGAATTCCGGCCGGGCCTGTGGGGCATGGCGGTCGATCCCACGGATGCCGTGTACGAGTACCTCGACCATTTCTACGGGCTCAAACGGGTCCAGTGGGTGATGGAGAAGTCGCATGCCCTGGACTTCGTCACCACGGCGGCACCGGGGCTACGCGACCTGCTGCTCGTCGGCAAGATCTTCGATCTGGAGATTCGCAAACGTCCGGACGGTCGCCGCGCGTACGACCTCATCGTCGTCGATTCCCCGCCGACGGGGCGGATCGTGCCGTTCCTCGAAGCGCCTGAGGGAGTGACGGAGATCGTGCGCGTCGGTCCGATCAAGCGGCAGGCCCGCCACATGCGCGAGATGCTGCAGAACCCGCGCCGAGTTCAGGCCACGATCGTGTCGCTGCTGGAGGAGATGCCGGTCCGCGAAACCGTCGAAGGGGTCGCCGCATTGCGCGAAGCGGGGGTGGCGATCGGTCCCGTCATCGCCAACCAACTCGTCACTCCGCGACTGGACCCGGACGGGGCTGCTGCGGTCGCGGCCATGGGTCGCGACGGGCTGCAGCAACGCGTCAAGGACGCCGGCGCCACGATCTCCGGGCGGACCACCGATCTGTTGCTGGACCTGGCCGCCACCCACCGGGCCCGCGTCGACCTGCAGACTGACCTGCGGGATCAATTGGTCCGTGCGTGCGCAACGCCGGTTCTGGCGATGCCACTACTCACGGGAGCGACCTTCGATGCGAACGACCTCGAGGTACTCGGCGACATGCTGGCCCTCCAGGTCGGGGAGGACGGACCACACGCCGCTGCCCGACTGTCGGAACAAGACATTCGGCTGCTGGTGGCTGCCGCACGTCCGGCTCCGTCGACGGTGGGCCGAGCATGAGCCCATCGCCCACCCCTGCCGAAGACCTGGCCGACGACGTGCGCTCCGCCCACGTGTTGGTCACCACGGGTTCCGGAGGGGTCGGAAAGACGACGACCGCCGCAGCGCTCGGGCTGGCCGCTGCCCGACAGGGTCGTCGCACGCTCGTGCTCACGATCGACCCGGCGCGGCGCCTGGCGCAGGCCATGGGACTGGATGGTCTGAGCGACGACCCCAAGCAGGTCGACGTGCCGGACCTTCCCGACGGCGGTGAGCTGTGGGCGATGATGCTTGACATGCAGACCACGTTCGACCGGCTCATCGACCGGCATGCCACGTCCGCCGACAACGCCGAGGCGATCAAGGCCAACCGCATCTACCGGACCATGTCCGGCTCGCTCGCGGGCACGCAGGAGTACATGGCCATGGAGCGCCTCCATGAGCTGCACGATGCCGGCGAGTGGGACCTGCTGGTCGTTGACACCCCGCCGACCCGGTCGGCGCTTGACTTCCTCGACGCCCCCAAGCGCATGAGTTCCTTCATGGAGGGCCGGCTACTCCAGTTGCTGATCAAGCCGGGCATGGCGGCCGGAAAGGGTGTCGGCCGCGTGGTCGGATTCGGGGCCAGCGCCTTCATGCGCGTCGCCGGCCGCGTGACGGGGATGGACCTGATCGAAGATCTTGGCGACTTCTTCCGCAACTTCGAAGGGATGTACGACGGGTTCAAGCAGCGCGCTGACCAGGTCCTGGTCCTGCTGCAGGATCCCGCATCGAGGTTCGTGGTCGTGACCTCCCCCGAACCACCCCCACTCCGCGAGGCCAAGTTCTTCCTCGAACGCCTGGAGCAGGAGGGCCTGCACGCCGCAGGCGTCGTGGTCAACCGAATCCGCCCCGAACTTCCCCGTGATCCATCGGACGCGCAGATCGACCGAGCGGTCGACCGGCAGGACGCCGATCAGGAGGGACGGGCCGTCGCCGGGGCCCTGCGTCTCTTGTCCGACGTCCGCAACCTGGCAGCGCGACAACGCCGCGACGTCTCCGCCGCACTCTACGGGGTGCACGTCCCCGCCCGGATCGACGTGCCCCTGCTGGCGGGCGACGTGCACGACCTGGACGGACTGGGCACGATCGCCACGTCGCTCACAACGGGAAGAAGCCGATGACCACCGACGACACGACCGACGACACGACCGACGACACCGCGACCGACGGCGTCACGCCTGCGGCCGAGGACCCCGATGACACGTCTGCGAAGGGCAACGACCCGGCCGCAGGAGGCAGGGACGAGCCCGCCGGCGCTGCGTCGGACGAGCGCGGGGCCGCAGGCCCCCGGCCCGACGGCGACGATCGCCATGCGCTGACACCGATGACCGCCGCGCAGCAGCAGCCTCGGCCTCCCCGCCGGACCGGGGTGTTCGTCGACCCGGATGATCTTCGCGTCCACGTCGGTGACCTCCTCCGGGCCATCCTCGGCGGCTATGAGGTCGATGCGTTCGGCAACTACACCTTCATGCACGAGGGCGCCCGGGCGTTCGTGACCGTTGGCCCGAGCCCCATCGGTCCACAGGTCGGCGTGTTCTCGGTGACCAACCTGGATGTGGAGCTCACCCCTCCCCTGGCGTCGTTCCTGCTGCAGACCAACCACACGTTGGGGTTCGGCGCCTTCAGTTACGACGCACCCAACCGGGCCGTGTGGCTGCGCCACACCCTGCACGGATCGTCGCTGGATCTCCCCGAGCTGCAATCTGCGGTCGCGGCGGTGGCCACGACCGCCGCGGCGCTTGATGACACCATCCGCGATCGGTTCGGCGGACGGACGTTCCAGGAGGCACCCGACGACGTCCAACGCAACATGGAGCCTCCTGACACGAGCCAGGCCGGTGGTGCCCCCAACGCCAGCGGGTACCTCTGAGCCGCGTCGACCCGGGACGCGCCCGGCCCCGTGGAGCGCCGTCGGCCACGGCGCCGCGGTGGAGGTCCGGCGGCCAATGGGTACCCTCGGCTGACCCTCGATCCACCGTCGGAAATCGAGGTTCGATGTTCGCGGAACTGACGCCGGGGAGGTCCGGATGAGCCCGAGCCCGGGTCAGAACCCGCTCGTGCGCCTGGTCGGTCGCACAGCAGCCGTGCTCACACGGCTCGTGCTCATCGTGGTCATCGCCGTCATCACCGGCACCCTGCTCGGTGCCCTGTTCCTGCCGGCGGCTCTGGCCACCAACGACGTCCTGGCTGCCGTGCGCACCGACATCCTCGACATCCCCCCGCTCGGGGATGCTGACACGCCTGCGCAGAACTCCTTCATCTACGACGCCGACGGTCAGGAACTGGCCGAGCTGACCTTCGAGGAGAATCGCGTCCCGATCACGCTGCGCGAGATCCCGCAGGTCGCGATCGACGCCGTGCTGGCGACCGAGGACACCGACTTCTACGAGCATGAAGGGGTCAACCACCTCGCCATCGGCCGGGCCGCTCTGACCAATTTCACCGCCGGGACCATCGAATCCGGTGCCTCGACCATCACGCAGCAGTACGTGAAGATGGCCTTCCTGACGCCGGAGCAGACCATCCAGCGCAAGATCGAAGAGGCGATCTACGCCATCCAGATCGAGGATCAGCTCAGCAAGGCCCAGATTCTCGAGCTGTACCTCAACCGCGCCTACTTCGGCGCCGGGACCTACGGCATCGGCACCGCCGCGGAGCGCTACTTCTCCAAGGACATCGGCGACCTGACCCTCGGTGAGGCTGCGATGCTCGCCGGCCTGCTTCGCGCCCCCGAGGCCAACAATCCGATCAATAGCCTCGAAAACGCCCAGGCGCGGCGCGACATCGTCCTCCGTCAGATGGTCTCGTCCGGCTTCGTCAGTTCGGACCAGGCCTTCGCCGTGATCGATCGGCCACTGGAACCGCGCATCTCCGAACCGCCGCCGCCCGAGTTCCCGTTCTGGACGCGCTGGGTGTCGCGGCTGTTGACGGCGGAAGGACCGGCAACTCGACTCGGCACGCAACTCGACGCGTACAACGCCATGGGCGCCACGGAAGAGGAGCGCATCCGCACGGTGTTCCAGAGCGGTCTGCGGATCTACACCACCATCGATCCGGAGCTGCAGGGCTATGCCGAGGCTGCCCTCAGCGAACACCTGACCTACGAGGGCGAACCGGCCGAGGAGATCGCTCGAGAACCCGCCGGCGCGAT
>JBDNIX010000059.1:0-2946 GCA_041688045.1 Nitriliruptoraceae bacterium | reverse complement strand
TCGATGGGGGTCAACCACGGCGTGCTCGTCGAAACCGAGGACGAGGAGTGGGACGCTCTGGCCACGGCCACGGCGCTGACCGAGGCGATCCGGACCCTGGAAGCCGACGGCGGTCCGTTCGATCTCATTCTGTTCGGCAACGAATCCGCGGATGCCAACAACTATCAGGTCGGCATCCGGGTCGCGGCCGCACTGGACCGTCCCGTGGTGTGCGGGATCAAGGCCATCGAACCCGCCGACGGTCGCGCGATCATGAAGCGTTCGGTCCCCGATGGGTTCGAGATCCTGGACCTGCCGCTGCCGGCGGTGGCCGCGGTCAAAGAGGGCATCAACCTCCCCCGCTACCCGGCCATGCGTGGGCGGTTGATCGCCAAGAAGGCCCAGATCCGCCGACTCATTCCCGATCGACGCGACGGCGGTCTCACCCGCCGCAAGCTCCGGCAGCCGCACCAGCAACAGGCCGAGACGGTGATCCTCGGATCGGGTGCCGATGCTGCAGCGGACGTCGTCACGCTGTTCGAGGAGGTGGGGTTGCTGTGAGCCTCGTGCTGAACCTGGTCGACGTGGACGGCGACGTGCTCGCGAAGTCCTCCCGCGAAGCCCTGACGTTCGCCCGGTCGTTGGCGGATGCTCAGGGCTCCGTCCTGCATGTCGCGGTCGTCGGCGAGGCCCCCGAGCCCGCGATGGCCGAGTTGCGCGACCAGGGCGTCGCCGTGGTCCATGCCCTGCAGCACGATCAGCTCGACGGCGACGCGGCACCGGCGGCCGTGGCCGCTGCGCTCATCCAGCTGCACGGCGAGGTCGGTGCGGGGGCGATCATCGCTGCCGGCACCGATCATGACGCCGAGATCATGGCCCACCTCGCCGCAGGCACAGATCTGCCCCTGGTGGCCAACTGCATCCAGGTGGCACCGGCCGAGCCGTCCGGCTGGGAACTCACCCGCCTGCGGTGGGGTGGCGTCCTGCTCGAAGACACCCACCTCGAGGCCGAGGTGGCACTGCTGACCGCTGCGCCGCATCAGACCGTCGCACAGCCCGCCACCGAAGCCGGGGCCGCCGAACTCCGGACGTTCGCACCACACCTCGACGACGCACTGCACGTCACCCGGGTGAAGGAGCGTTCCAGCCGAGGTGGCGGGATCAGCCTGGCGACCGCGCCCGTCGTGATCTCCGGAGGCCGTGGGGTCGGCAGCGCTGACGGATTCGGGATCCTCGAGGAACTCGCGGCCCTCCTCGGCGGTGCCGTGGGCTGCTCACGGGTTGCGACCAACAACGGCTGGCGATCCCACAACGACCAGGTCGGGCAGACCGGCACGCGCGTGGCACCCGATCTCTACGTGGCCTGCGGGATCAGCGGTGCAACCCAGCACTGGGTCGGCTGCATGTCGGCGAAGAGGATCCTGGCGGTCAACACCGATCCAGAAGCACCGATGGTGACGCGGGCGGATTACGCGGTGGTGGGCGACCTGCACGAACTCCTGCCGGCCGTCGTGGCCGAGGTCAAGGCCCGCAAAGGCATGGGCTGACGGTCAGCCTGCCAGCCCATCGTTGGCATCCCCGAGGTATCCCAGCCGCCGGGAGATCTCCGCAGCGGCGTCACAGGTGCTGATGCCCACCGCGTGGATGCGCTCCGGCTCCAGGCGGTACGACGGCCCGGACACCGAGACGGAGGCGACGACCGTCGCCTCCGCACCGCGGATCGGCGCGGCCACGGCATTGAGCCCTTCCTCGAGTTCCGCGGCGGCCATGGCGTACCCGATCGTGTGCACCGACGCGAGATCCGCCCGCAGGCGGTCGGGGTCGACGATGGTCGCAGCGGTGTAGCGCTTCAGCGGCCCGCCGACGAGATCCTCCACGGCCGATGGGGACAGGAAGGCCAGCAGGACCTTGCCGCTGGCCGTGCAGTGCAGCGGGGTGTGGCTGCCCAGCCAGTCGACGCTGACGCGGCTGGACGACAGGTTGACCTGATGGATGTTGACGACGTCGTCGTCCTCGAGCACCGCGATGTTGACGGTTTCGTCCGTTTGACGGCTCAGCCGGTCACACGTCGGCCGGGCGGCCCGCACCAGGTCCAGCGACGAGCGCACGGAACTGGCGAACCGCAGGACCGCGAACCCCAGCCGGTACTTCTGGGTCTCCGTGTGCTGTTCGACGACACCTCGACGTTCCAGCGTCGCCAGCAGGCGGAACACGGTCGACTTGTGGATATCGAGCTCGCGCGAGATCTCCGTGACGCCGACCCAGCCCTCGCGGGCGAGGATCTCCATCGCGGCCACGGCACGATCGACCGACTGCACGATCGGTACGTCATCGACCACGGCGCGCTCCTTGCTCAAACGATTCCACCGTAGCGCCCGGACGATCCGTTGCGTATCACGGGACGGTTGCGTCGACACCGATGAGCAACCGGACCTCACCGACCAGGTGCAGCGATCCGGCGACCACGATCCGACCGTGCGGCGGGGACTTCGAGGTGGCGGTCGCCATGGCGGCGGCGGGACCATGGGCCACCGTCGCGGCGACACCACATGCGCGCAGTCGCCGGCCGAGGTCCGCGGCCGGCACGGCGGACGGCGACGTTGCGGCGGTCACCACGATGTCGGCATCCAGCGGGCGCAGCAGCTCGACGAGCGGCTCGGGGGCTCGCATACCACCGATCCCGAACACGATCGTCGTCGGGGTCGGTCCCGGGGTCTCGGCCAGACACGCAACCAGCGCACGCAACGCATCGGGGTCGTGGGCGCCGTCCAGCACGACGTCGGCCATCCCGTCGCGTGCCAGCACCTCCATCCGGCCCGGCACGCAGACGCTGGCCAGCCCCGCGCGCAGCCGGTCCGGGTCCAGGTCCGTGGTGCCCAACCTCGCCTGGACGGCAGCCAGCGCGATGGCCGCGTTCGCGGCCTGATGGGCGCCTCGGAGGGGGATGTAGGCCCGGACACCCGATCC
>JBDNIX010000364.1:0-5825 GCA_041688045.1 Nitriliruptoraceae bacterium | reverse complement strand
GCGATGGCGTGTGGGACTCCGGTCATCGCCCACGCCCGGGGATCGATGCCCGAACTGATCACCCCGGGAGTCGATGGATGGCTGGTCGACACCATGGAGCAGACGCTGGCCGCCGTCGATGCGGCGGGACGAATTGACCGTTCGGCCGTCCGGCGGTCGGCCGAGGTGCGCTTTGGCGTCGAGCGGATGGTGGACGACTACCTCGCGCTGTACCACCGGCTGCTCGACCGATGACCGACCGTCAGTCGGCCGTCAACGACGAACTCCGCGACGTCAACTCGTGCAACAGCGTGTCCAGTGACACGCTGGCGAACCGGGTCACCCGGTCGGACGCGCCGTATGCCAGCACCACCCGGCCTTCGTGCAGCAACTGTCCGCAGGAGTACACGACATTGGGGACATAGCCGTCGCGTTCGTCCTCGGCGGCGGTCAGCAGCGGCTCGGGGAGATGGCCGATCACCCTGCTCGGATTCTCGAGGTCCAGCAGGATCGCTCCGAGCGCGTAGGTCCGGAACGGCCCGACGCCGTGGGTGATCACCAGCCATCCGGCGTCGGTTTCGATGGGCGTGCCGTTGTTGCCGATCTGGATCAGTTCCCACGGCCGCACCGGGACCTGGATGACCTCGGTTGCCTTCCAGACCCGCAGATGGTCCGAATACATCACGAAGTTGTTCTCGTTGTCGGAACGGGCCAGTGCGACGTACGCGCCGTTGATGCGCCGCGGGAACAGCGCGATGCCCTTGTTCCGCGCCGCCGCACCCGTCATGGTGACGATCCGGAAGGTGGCGAACTCCTGGGTCTCGATCAGCTGAGGCAGGATGTGGAAGCCGTCGTATGCCGTGTACGTGCCGAGGTAGACCGTGGATCCGTCGTCCCCGGTGAACCGTGCAAACCGCGCATCCTCCATGCCGTTGCTCTCCGCTGGGCTGCTCGGGAACAGCATGCGCTGCGAGATTCGGGACCGTGCCGGAAATGACAGCTCATAATTCGACGCCGCCAGCCAGTGGATGGTCGATCGCGTGAGCGCCTCGACGTCCGGGCTGACCATCGGCGGATCGAACTGGTCCAAAGCGTGCTCGAGCTCTTCCATGGTGAAGCGGTCGCCCTCGCTCGCGGCCAACGTCAGGTGGCCCGCTGCCTCGTCGCCGCCGAGCACCTCGACGTCATAGTCAGGGCCCCCAGCGACCGGGGCCGGCAGGAGTTCGTCGCTGTAGTACCAACCACCGGCCACGAGCCCGGAACCGGCGAGTACCAGCAGGACCACGACCGACCATGTCACCGCGCGGCGCATCAGCTCTCCCACCCCGGTCGTCTCGCCCGGCCGCCCGGCCGATCGCGCGGGACCCACCCACCGAGCATCCGGCGCCGGAGCATAGGAGAACCTCTGTGGGCCTGTCGCCATACGCTCCGCCGGGCTGGGTGCCGACCGGCACGACAGAGGAGTCGAGGTGACAGGGGTGCTGACCGTCGTCGCGACGCCCATCGGCAACCTGGGCGATCTCTCCCCCCGAGCCGGCTCGGCGCTGTGCGACGCCGACCTGGTGCTGGCGGAGGACACGCGCCGGACCGGCAGGTTGCTGCAGCACGTGGGCAGCGCCGTGCCCCAGAAGTCGTTGCACGACCACAACGAACGTGACCGCATCGACGAGGTCCTGGAGCTGCTGGCCGCCGGTGATCACATCGTGCTCGTGTCGGACGCAGGAACTCCGGCCGTATCGGACCCGGGGTACCGCTTGATCGCCGCAGCGGTCGCCGCCGGGGTACGCATCGAGCCGGTTCCCGGGCCGTCCGCGGTGTTGGCCGCTCTGGTGGCTTCGGGCCTGCCCAGTGACCGGGTGGCGTTCGATGGGTTCCTGCCGAGGAAGGGTGCGGCACGGACCGAGCGGTTGGCCGCACTCGCGACGGAGCCACGCACCATGGTGCTGTTCGCCTCACCCCATCGCGTCGGGGATGACCTTCGGGAGCTCGCCGCATCGCTCGGGGAGAAGCGCCGTGCCGTCGTGGGACGTGAGCTGACCAAGCTGCACGAACAGTTCCTGCGAGGGACGCTCGAGGAGTTGGCCGCCGCCACCGCGGCGGGCCTGAAGGGTGAGGTGACGTTGGTGATCGAAGGTGCGCCGGAGCATGTCGCGCCACCGACCAGCTCCACCGACCTGGTCCGCCGGGTACGCGACCTGATCGCGACGGGGGTCGGGAAGAAGGAAGCGATTGCGACGGTCGCCGCCGCTGCGCAGGTCCCGAAGCGGGAGGTGTACCAGGCGGTCGTCGACGCGAATCTGTGAGTGGCGGCCAGGGTGGACCGCGCGACCTCTGCGCGTAGCGCACGCCGGGTCATCGCAACCTGTAGATCCGATGCAACCCTTCGGGGGATCGATGCGTCGGAGTGGGTGGAGCAGCGCCCGGCGGCGGATCACCGTGGGCCACCTGAGATCCGATGGGAGCCGATGTGCTTGCGATGGTGAGAGCCGGAACCACCGGCGAATCGTTCGCTGCGGTGTTCAACGCGCACCACCGGCAGGCGGTGAGGCTGGCATACCTGCTCACGAGCGACGCGCACCAGGCCGAGGACATCGCCGCGGAAGCCTTCACGAAGGTGTACGTCCGGTGGTCGAAGGGCGGGGTCCGCGACGTTGGGGCGTACGTCCGACGCGCCGTGGTCAACGAGGCGAACTCCAAACTGCGTCGCCGGTATGTGGAGCGCCGGGAGGCGGCCAAGCGGTCAGGCGACGGGCGCGGTGTCCGGCTGGTCGAGGACGCGATGGTGGATCAGGATGTCGTGTGGAAGGCGATCCAGCGGTTGCCGGACCGGCAACGCCTGGCGGTCGTGCTGCGCTACTACGAGGACCTCCCGGAGGCGGAGACCGCGGAGTTGCTCGGTTGCTCGGTGGGAACGGTCAAGTCCCAGGTCTCGCGCGGCTTGGCGCGACTCCAGCAGTTACTCGGCGACACCGACCGCGCCACCCACGGAGGGGATCTCACGTGAACGACATCGAACAGCGTCTTCGTGACAGTCTGACGGCGAGAGCCTCCGACGTCGAGCCCACTCCGGAGTTGTGGCGGGAGGTCGATCGCCGGATCACCCGTCGCCGCCGGGTCCGTGTCGCGGCATGGTCCCTGGCGGGTGCAGCCGCGGTGGCTGGGGCCGTGTTCGTGATCCCCGGCCTCGTCGGAACCAGCATCGACATCCCGGAGATCGAACCGATCGAGACGCCTCCGACCCCATCCGGCGACGCCGCGGACGATGAGACGGCGGATGACGACACCTCCGAGGAGACGGCCGAGACCGACGATCCGGACACACCGACTGACCAGGACCCTGGTCTGGACGACCCGACTGGCACCGGGTCGGACCTGGGCGAAACCCTCCTGGTCGGCGGCGCGGGCGATCTGCGGTTGATCGGGCCCGACGGCGACCAACTGCTGACCAGTTTCGCCGAGGAGGGCGAGTCGTTCGTGTCCGGCCTGGCGGTCCGCCCCGGTTCGACCGCCGAGGACCTCACCGCTGTCGTACTGACGCAGGCGGAGGGCATGTGGGACCTGCGCACGCTGCGGGCCCGGGCCGGCGAGGTGTCATTGGAGGTCTTCCCGGAGGCGTACCGCCCGGGTCGGGGCGGAGCTCCGGCGGGCGAGGGCATGGCGGTACGCGGGCCTGTCTGGTCTCCGGACGGCACCTCGTTGGCGTGGCTCGAGTCCGGGACGGGTGGTAGCTGGCTGCAGACCATCGGCTGGTCGAATGGTCCCGGGACCGGTGACACGGCGACCGACAACGCGCAATGGGACGTCAGCGAGGTCGTGCCGCCCGGATCCACGCCCAACGACTGGATCACCTCGGGCGACGGAACGTGGATCCGGGCCACCATGCCGGACAGCACCGAAGGTTGGTACGCGATCCGTCTGGAGCGCCAGGCCGACGACGCCTGGGTCCTCGCTGACCTTCGGGTCGTACCCGCGGAGGCCGAACCGTCCGGCAACGTGGTCGCGGTCGGCGGGGCGACGGCGGGTGACGACGATCCCGACCCGCGCTGGCTGCTTCGCACCACCCTCGATGGTGTGGTGCTGGTCGACCGGTCTGCCGAACCGGCGAGTCTGGTCGACCTGCCCACCGAGTTGCTGTCCAGCGACGGGTTCGCCCAGCTCTGGCTGGCTCCGTTGTCGAACGAGCGGGTGGTCGTCGGGAGTGCCAGCACATCCGCCGCGTGGGTCGTCGCCCATGACGCCGAGCCCAACCGCCTGGGTGGTGACGTGGCCTACGCCGCCGTGGTCCGGTGAGTCGCGTGCTCCACACCGGCCGTGCGTCTCCCTGCGAACGCATCGGGGGAGTGCTAGCATTCTCGGAAAGGCCCCGTGGGAATGTGGTCCGACCCGGATCACCATCGGGGCCGTTTCCGTGACCGGAATCGTACGACCCAGCCGTCTGGAGTGGCAGCTTGTCGCGCTGCGCCACGGCGGTAGGTGCTCGTGTGGCTCCGAGCGGCGTTGTGTCTTGTGTCTGGGCCCGTCCAGGGCCTCATCGACCCTGTGGGGTGTAGCCCGCCATGCCGTACGTCGATACCCATTGCCACCTCGATCATCACGATGGCCTGTCGGCCGCCGAACAGATCACCCGTGCCCGCGCCGCAGATGTCACCACGATGATCACCGTTGGCACGGACATGGCCTCGTCCACCCAGGCGGTTGCCACCGCCCGGCGGTTCGATGGCGTCTGGGCCGCCGTCGGGGTGCATCCGAACGACGCCATGGAAGCCACGCCGCAGGTCCTGGACGTCATCGATCGGCTGGCGCAGGACGACGCGGTGGTCGCGGTCGGCGAAACCGGGTTGGACTATTACCGCGACTACACGACCCCGTCCCAGCAGGAAGCCAGCTTCCGGGCGCACATCGAACTCGCCAGGCGCCATGATCGCACCCTGGTCATCCACTGTCGCCAGGCGTGGGACGACTGCCTCAAGATCCTCGAGGACCAGGGTCCCCCCGACCGTGTCGTGATGCACTGTTTCTCCGGCGACCTGGACGTGACCGCACGGTGCGCGGAAGCGGGCTGGTTCCTGTCCTTCGCGGGAAATGTCACCTTCACGAACGCGCAGGCCCTCCGGGACGCGGCGGCAGCCACGCCCGTGGAGTTGCTGCTCACGGAAACGGACTCGCCGTTCCTGACCCCGCATCCGTTCCGAGGCACTCCCAACGACCCGTCCTATGTCCCCGTGACCCTGCAGGCGCTGGCGGCAGCGCAGCTTCGCGAGCCCGCCGACGTCGCCGACGCCGTGTGGGCCAATGCCCGGCGAGCGTTTGCGCTACCGGCCTGATCTCCCCACCTCAAAGGCACGGTCATCACCGACCCGCTGACGCCCACCGAGGTCCGCCGACTGCTGTCGGAGCATGGGCTGGCGCCCCGGAAGTCCGCAGGTCAGAACTTCGTCGTCGATCCCAACACCGTGCGGCGGATCATCACGGCGGCGGACCTCGCGCCCACCGACACGGTTGTGGAGATCGGCCCCGGGCTGGGTTCGCTGACCCTGACCCTGGCGGATGCCGTCGAGCGGGTGATCGCGATCGAGATCGACGCCGGCCTGGTCCAGGTCCTGCGTGACCGTGTTGCCGACCGCACCGACATCGAGGTGGTCCACGACGACGCCATGCGGGCGGATCTCGGGGCCCTGATCGGTGATGGCACGGCGCGGGTCGTGGCGAACCTTCCCTACAACGTGGCGACTCCGTTGGTCGTGCACTCGCTGGATGATCCAGCCATCACCGACGTGTTCGTGATGGTGCAGCGCGAGGTCGGCGAACGTTGGTGTGCCCCGCCTGGGCATACGTTGCGCGCAGCG
>JBDNIX010000058.1:0-5210 GCA_041688045.1 Nitriliruptoraceae bacterium | reverse complement strand
TTGGGTGGTCGCGCGAGCACACCGGTCGCGACCGACCACGCCGCTGGGCTCTGGCCCGCGGGAGGTCTCGGATCCCATCCAGCGTCCGTGGCCATCTTGGGTCGAGATGGATGCCACCGTGGACGGGCTCTGTGCGTCGGTCGTCACAACGCTCGGTGCGGAGCACGCTTGGGCGTCGCCGGACCGCGTCCCTGCCGCACCGGCGGATTTCAGTCGTCCCGCGCGCCGAACAGCGGCACGTCGGTCTCTCTGGCTCCGGCGGCGCGCTCCGTAGACCTGCCGGACCCGTTGGAGCCCTCGTCCCGGCTCACATCCAGGGAGACACCGAGGGACTGGGCGCCGCGTCGCTGTGCGGCGCGGCGGGCACGCCTGCTCTTGCGCTTGGGGACGGGCGCATCGGCATCGCCGTGTGCCTGGCCGTCTTGTGGGTACCCGTAGTAGCTGTAGTAGTAGCCGTCGTCCTTGGCATTGATGTCGTTGAGCACCGTGCCCGCAACGTCGGTGCCAACCTGATCGAGCCGCTCGATGGCGGAGCCCAACTGCCGGCGGCCGGTGACTCCGGCTCGTGCCACGATCACGGCGAGATCGACGTGGCGACCGAGCTCCAGCGCGTCGGAAACCGCCAACACGGCAGGACTGTCGTAGATCACGATGTCGGCGTGCTTGAGGAGGTCGCGTTCAAGCGCGCGCATCGCCGGCGAGGCCAGCAGTTCATTCGGGTTGGGTGGCAGCGTCCCTGCCGGCAACACCAGCAGCTCAGGGATACCGACATCCACTACGTGGTCACGGAAGTGATCACCGTTGAGCAGCACGTCGGAGACGCCGGTGGTTCGCCCCAACCCGAACCGTGTGGCCACCGTCGGGCGACGCAGGTCTGCGTCGACGAGCAGCGTGCGCAGCCCTACACGCGCCGCGGAGACGGCCAGGTTGGCTGCCGTGGAGGTCTTGCCGTCACCGGCCGTCGCGGAGGTGACCAGGATCGAATGCCCGAGGGGATCCTGCCCCTCGGCTGGCAGCTCCTCTTGGTGAGCCAACAGCAGGAACCGCACGCCGGCGGACAGTTCCCGGTAGGACTCGCTCGCGCCCGACGTCGGCTCGACGACGGTCGCCAGCCGGTTGGCGCTGTCGGGGTCCTTCCAGTTCGGGATGCGCCCCAGGATCGACCGGCCACCGGTGACACGACGGAAGTCCGACTCATCGCGGATCACGTCATCGACGTGGTCGCGGAGGAACGCGAGTCCCACCCCGAGCAGCAACCCCAGGACGAGAGCGAGCGCTCCCGTGCGCACGGGCTGCGGCGACACCGGCTCATCTGCTACCTCGGCTGGGGTCAGGATCTCGCCTCCGCCGGAGACATTCTCGGTGGCATTGTCAAGTTCCGAGGCCTGTCCCAGAACCTGGCCCAGTTGCGCGAGCAACGCGTCCCGCTGGACGTTGAGCGCCTCATCCGCTTCGCCGCCGGCGAGTTGCGCATCGATCTCGGTGATCTGCCCCTCCAGGCCGGCAGCCCGGTCCTCGAGGTTCGCGGCGGCAGCGAGCAACTGGTCGACCGCCTGGTCGCGGCGATAGTCGAGATAGCCTTCAGCGAAGGCATCCGCCATGGACGCGGCGACGACCGGGTCGGGATCGGTGGCAACGATGCGCACCACACGCGTATCGCGCACGATCTCCACGCTGATCTGCTGCAACAGGCCGCGGAGGTCGGTCACACCGATGGTTTCGGCAGCTCGGGTGGTGACCGGCCGGGAGGTGACCACCAGACGCTCGGTCTCCACGACCGAACTCTGGGGCTGCAGCAACTGCTCGAGGCTGACGTCGCCCGTGCGGCGGATCGGCTCGACCGCCACCTCAGCCTGCGATTCGTAGAGCGGCGTCTGAGCCAGCGAGACAGCCACGGCCGCGGCAACCGTCAGCGCGACCACCGCAGCGATGAGCCACCCTTGGCGCCGCAGGACCGTCAGGTAGTCCTGCAGCGATATGACGTCGTTGTGCTCGTCCACGATGACCTGTCTGAGGGCGTCTGCCGGCGAAGTGTAGGGGCGTGGGATCCGTCTCAGGTGCGCGTGGGTGCCAGCCGCACGACCAGCCGGGTGTCGGCTGTGGCGCTGCCTCGCAGTCGGGCGATGCCATCCTCCACGGCGGCTTCCAGGCTCGTTCCAGGCGCGCCAGGGCCGAGTCCACCTGGTTGCCCACCACCGGTGAAGACCGCACCGATGACCTGCCAGCCAGCGGGCGGCTCGACGGCGACATCAAGCTGATCGGGGATGCCCTTGCCTTGACTCCAGATGGTGAGCCCGTAGGTCAGGGTCGATCCGTCCCACCGCGTCGGCACCGTAGCAACGCTCGTGACCTCGAACGCAGCGGAGCTGCCGGCGGGGACCTCGAGATAGTGGTCCACCGCGAGCAGCCCGTGGATCTGATCGGTGTTGAAGGTCACCGGCTGACCGTCCGCGTCGCGCGTCGCACGCAGTTGTGCATCACCCGGCAGCCAGTGGGTGACCCAGGTGCGGGCGAGCCCGAGCCGAGGATCGCGCTCGATCTGGCTGTCGAGGCGCGCCGGCAGCAGGGACGTGACGATGTAGCTATCGTGCGCATCGACGTCGACGCCGTTGTGGACCTCGATCCGACGGGTCACCTCACGTCGGACGCGGAACTCCTCACCGACGACCCGCGGTTCCGCGAGCGTTATCGTGGCTCCGATCCGATGCGCGACGTGGACGTCGATCTTGTTGCCGGCAACGTTGTTCGCGCTCACGGCGAGCAGGTCGTCGTCTGCCTCCAGCACCGTGAGCGCACCCCCGACGCCCAACCGCAGGATCGCCTCCTGTGTCTGATCGTCGCGGCTGTACACCTGGAGGTGGCGGCCACCGGCCGCATCGACGATGGCCTCGGCGACACCGGTGGCCTCCCAGGCGCCCCCGAGCAGTGATCGAAGCGACGCCTCAGCGACGGCCGACTGGTACAGGCGCCGCTCGTCGGTGGGGCCACCGAGTACGTCGTAGACATCGATCAGCAGCACGGAAGCCAGCTGATCGGCGGGCAATGGGTGCGGCAACTCGGGCGCGAGCCGCCGCACCCGGTCGGGAAGCTCCAGCGGACCGACGGCCTGCTGCATCCGTTGCAGGGCGAGGGGATCGATGGTGATCAGCCCGTCCAGCCGCTGCGTGGTGCGCTGCTCGTACAGGTCGAGGACGAGCGGGGCGACCGTCGGCAGGTCAGGGTCGGCGTTGGTCGACGCGAGGAACGAGCCGGCAGCGATGTGGTCGTAGCGGGCGGCGAAGTCGGCTGGCCGGTCGACCGGCTCGTCACGGAACTCCTGCTCCTGGAACCGACCGCGCACCACCAGGTCGGACCCGGCCAGGACGGCTTCGGGATTGACCCCCTCCGGGTCGCTGAGCTCCAGCTGACCATCGGCGACATCGAGGACAGCGAGGAAACCGATGAGCCCACCCGTGCCGCGCAGCTCACCGTTGTTCTGCACCATCACCAGGTACCGGCTGGGCTCGTCAGCGCCCAACAGCGCCGTCACGATCGCGGTCGCATCCTGGCCTCGCTCCATCAGTGACAGGGCAGCATCGGCCGCCGCCAGCGTCTCCTCGCGAGCGGCGGTGATGGTCGCCAGCCATGGCCGATCCGTGGATGCCTCGAGCTGCCGGCTGGTCGAGCGCAGCGGCTCAAGATCGAGTTCTGCCAGGCCCCGCGACATCGTCCGGATCGGCGCGATGTCGATCCTGCCCTCCACGGTCAGGTCCGGCAGACCGCCTTCGTCGGTCAGTACCTGATCGGCCACGCCCATCGCCTCGTTGGCCACGGTCGCGGCCGCATCCACCACCTCGGTGATGTCGCGGGCCATGCGCACATCATCGCCCACGAACGGCGCCCGACGCACGATCGCCCAGTGAGGGCCCGTTGTGCGTGACTCGGCCCGGGTGGCCGCGCTCGCCGCACTCTCGACCCGGCTGCGCGCACGAGGCAGATCACCTTCCGCGAGAGCCGTCTGCGCGTCCACCAGGCTTGAACGCGCCGAGTACAAGGCGTTGCGCGCGGTGACAGCGTCGATGGCCAACCACAAGCCTCCGGCAAGCAGCACGACAAGGATCGCGACCGATGCATCGGTCGCGATCCTTCGCCGTCGTCGTCGGCGTCCTTTGGCCGTCCGGCGGCGTTGCCGTTCCGTCACAGCGCAGACCACACGGGGTCGAGAACGGGCCGTGGCGCGTCGCGTGTCCTGCTCATCGTGAGCCGATCTGCGTCGTGCGAAGGGCACCCCACACGAAGACCAGGTTGCCGATGAGGTAGCGCTTCCACAGCCGGCGGGGCTCGCTCACCAGCCGGTAGAGCCATTCGAGGCCGTGGTCTTGCATCCATCTGGGGGCCATCTTCTTCTCACCGCCCAGGAAATCGAACGCTGCCCCGACGGCGATGAGTGGCGTGCCGATCTGGTCGCGAAACGCATCGACGAAGTGATCCTGCTTGGGCGTGCCGAGACCGATCCAGACGACATCGGCTTGCGACGCGCGGACACGTTCGACCAGTTCGGCCCTCTCCGCAGGCTCGAGTGGGCGGAACGGCGGGGATTCGACCCCGACGATGTGGATACTCGGAAAGCGCTCGGTCAACCGCTCCGCGAAAGCCTGGACGACCTGCGGGGTCGAGCCGTACAGGTAATGGCGAAGCCCGTGCTCGCGGCCCTGATCACACACGGCAAGGGTGAGGTCCGGACCGTAGACACGCCCGGTGAATCCCTTGAGACCGGCACGCCGCGCGACCCAGACCAGCGGGGTGCCGTCAGCAAGGTTCAGATCGCCACGATCGAGCAGGTCCCGGAAATCCGGATCGCGCATCCCGAGCGACAGCGTGTAGGCGTTGACCAGATGCGTGGCCAGAGGCCTGCCCGCCGTCGCGGCGTCGCAGATGCGACGCACCGCGTCGTCCATGGCCAGCGCATCGACGCGGACCCAACAGGTCCTGAAGGTCGCCTCGCTCACACCTTGCTCGAAACGCCACGGACGGCGCCGTCTTGTTCCGTGAACCAGCGGTAGGTGGCAGTGATCCCGTCGCGCAGCGTGATGCGGGCGCTCCAGCCCAGTTCCGCGAGCCGTACGACGCTCAACAGCTTGCGGGGCGTGCCGTCGGGCATGGTCGGATCGAACCGCAGCTCGCCGTCCCAACCGACCACCTCGGCGATCGTCGCTGCCAGGTCCCGGATC
>JBDNIX010000363.1:0-21967 GCA_041688045.1 Nitriliruptoraceae bacterium | reverse complement strand
TCGGGCTGGTCGGTGTGATGGTGCGTCGCAATGCCATCGTGCTGTTCATGTGCATCGAGCTGATGCTCAACGCCGTCAACCTGACCCTGGCTGCTGCCGCCCGCATGTGGGGCGGCCCGGACGGGCAGGTCTTCGTCTTCTTCGTCATCGTGGTCGCCGCTGCCGAGGTGGTGGTCGGCCTCGCGTTGATCGTCAACCTCTTCTTCCGACGAGGCTCGATCGACGTCGACGTCCCACAACTCTTGAGGTACTGACGTGGCCCCCATCGTGCTCGCCGTCGAGGGAGCCACCGTCGTCAATGACGTGGTCGAAACCACCACCGGGGCCATCGGGGTCGCCTGGCTGATCCCCGTCGTGCCACTGCTGGGCTTCGTGGCCGTGCTGCTCGCGACCAAGCGCCTGGGCGACCAGGCCTCGCTGATCGCCATCGGGGCCTCGGCCGTCAGCTTGCTGGTGGCGATCGCTGTCGCCGTCCAGGTGTTCGCGGAGCCTGCGACCCACCTGCGTCCCCTGCCCACCTGGATCGGCGTGGGTGGGCTGCAGGTCGGGTTCGACCTGTTCATCGACCAGTTGACGGTCGTCATGTTGTTGGTCGTCACCGGGGTCGGTTTCCTGATCCACATCTATTCGGTCGGCTACATGCACGGCGACGAGCGCTATCCGAGGTTCTTCGCCTACCTCAACCTGTTCCTCGCCTCCATGTTGATTCTGGTGCTGGGGTCCAACCTCCTGACGCTGTTCCTGGGGTGGGAGCTGGTCGGGCTGTCGAGCTACCTGCTGATCGGTTTCTGGTTCGAGAAGACCGAGTACGCGGTCGCTGCCAAGAAGGCCTTCATCACCAACCGCGTCGGTGACGTGTCCTTCATGATCGCCATGTTCCTGGCGTTCGCGACGTTCGAGTCGCTGGACTTCACGGTCCTGATCGACGAGGCGCCCGGGTTGGAGGCATCCACGGCGTTCGCCCTGGTTCTGCTGCTGATGGGAGGCGCTGCCGCCAAGTCGGCCCAGATCCCCCTGTACGTGTGGCTGCCCGACGCCATGGCCGGCCCGACGCCCGTGTCGGCGCTCATCCACGCCGCGACGATGGTGACCGCAGGTGTCTACCTCACCGTGCGACTGTCGCCGATCCTCGTCGCGTCGGTCGGCGCCATGACGATCATCGCCTGGATCGGTGCGCTCACGGCGCTGCTGGCCGCGCTCATCGCCATTCGACAGGACGACATCAAGAAGATCCTGGCGTACTCGACGGTGTCACAGCTGGGCTACATGTTCATCGGTGTCGGTGTCGGCGCGTTCCGCGAGGGCATGTTCCACCTGGTCACCCACGCGTTCTTCAAGGGCCTGCTGTTCCTGGCTGCCGGGTCGGTCATGCACGCGATGAACAACCGGACCGACGCGTGGAAGATGGGCGGGCTGCGCAAGGCCATGCCGATCACCTTCTGGACCTCCGGAATCGCGTGGCTGGCGATCAGCGGGGTGCCACCCTTCGCAGGCTTCTTCTCCAAGGACCAGATCCTCACGGAGGCCTACCTGCACGGCTACGGCGCGATCTACCTCATCGGTCTGGTCACCGCCGTCCTGACCGCCTTCTACATGTCCCGCTGGTTCTTCCTGATCTTCCTCGGCAAGCCGCGGTACGGCGATGACGTGCACCCTCACGAGTCGCCACGCACGATGACCATCCCACTGATCGTGCTGGGCGTGTTGTCCGCCATCGGTGGGTTGGCGCTCAACCCCGTCCACAGCGGCCCGCTGTACACCTTCCTCGGCCCGTCCGTCGCATCCATCGAGGACCTCGGCTACGAGCCCGTCGGTCCGCTCACCGAAGCGGCACTGATCCCCATCGCGATCGTGGCGGCCATCCTCGGTATCGGGCTGGCCTATCTCGCCTACCTGCGTCGCGACCTTTCGCTCGGGCGGATGAGCGAACCCCTCAGAGGACCCGCGGCCGAGCTCGCCGAGCGGAAGTTCTTCGTGGACGAGTTGTACGAGGCGATCTTCGTCCGGGCCGGCGGAGGCGTCGCACGGGCCGCCACGTGGTTCGACGCCCGGGTGATCGACGGGGTCGTCAACGGCAGCGGTGCCGGCTCCCTGGCCACGGCCAGGATCGGACGCCGTCTGCAGAGCGGACTGCTCCGCGGCTATGTCGCCTGGATGCTCGTCGGTGCGCTCGTCCTCATCGGTGTCCTGCTGGTCCAGGTGGTGCGCTGATGGGACTCATCGCCGTCACCTTGGCCGTCCCCGTCCTCGGAGCGCTGCTCCTGGGGTTGTACGAAGGCGACGACCGGACCTCCAAGATCATCGCCCTGGTCGCGTCGCTCGGAGCCTTCGTCGGGTCCATCGGCCTGCTGGTGCAGTTCCAGGTCGACGATGCACAGCTGCAGCTCACCGAGCGCCTGACGTGGATCCCGGCGATCGGTGCGGACGTCGCACTGGCCATCGATGGGGTCAGCCTGGTGCTGATCCTGCTGACCACCTTCCTGACGCCCTTGATCCTGCTGGCGTCCTGGGATGCGGTGTCCGACCGTCTGCGTGGCTACCTCGCGGCCTTTCTGTTGCTGGAGACCGCCGTGCTCGGCGTGTTCACCGCGACCGATCTGCTGTTGTTCTACTTCTTCTTCGAGTTCTCGCTGGTGCCGATGTACCTCATCATCGGGATCTGGGGTGGTGCCGGCCGGAAGTACGCCGCGGTCAAGTTCTTCCTCTACACGCTGCTCGGCGGCTTTCTGATGCTGCTGTCCATCCTCTACCTCTACGGGCAGACGGGCAGCTTCGCCTATAGCGACGTGCTGGAACTGTCGCTGAGCGCGACGGAACAACGGTGGCTGTTCGTGGGCTTCCTCATCGCCTTCGCGGTGAAGGTGCCACTGTTCCCCGTGCACACCTGGCTGCCGGACGCACACACCGAAGCGCCGACCGGAGGGTCGGTTTTCCTGGCCGGCATCCTGCTCAAGATGGGCACTTTCGGCCTGCTGCGCTATGCGCTGCCGTTCTTTCCCGATGCCACCGTCGAGTTCGCGCCCTGGCTGTTGGCCATCTCCGTGGTGGGGATCCTGTACGGGGCGATCGTCGCCCTGATGCAGGCCGACATCAAGCGCCTGATCGCCTACTCGTCGGTCAGCCACATGGGGTTCGTGGTGCTCGGCACGTTCGCCCTGACCTCCACGGCCACCTCCGCGTCGGTGGTCCAGATGGTCAACCACGGGCTGTCGACCGGCGCGCTGTTCCTGCTGATCGGCTTCCTGTACGAACGTCGCCACACGCGCGAGATCGCCGCGTTCGGGGGCCTGGCCAAACAGGTGCCGATCATGGCCGGCCTGTGGCTCACGGTGTCGTTGTCGTCACTGGCGTTGCCCGGGCTCAACGGGTTCGTCGGTGAGTTCCCCATTCTGCTCGGAACCTTCCAGGTCAACCGCACCGCCGGGGTGCTGGCGACGTTCGGAGCTGTCCTGGCCGCCCTGTACCTGCTCTGGGCCTACCAACGGATGTTCCATGGACCGCTCGAGACGGCCGACAACCAGAACACCTCAGATCTGAAGGCCCGCGAGATCGGCGTGCTCGTACCCCTGGTGGTGCTCATCGTGGCCATCGGCATCTACCCGAAGCCCCTCTACGACATCGTCGAGCCGTCGGTCGACCGCGTGCTGACCCAGGTCGCGGAAGGCGCTGATGCGCCCACCGACGACCTGGCGACCAGCGAGGAGGATGCGTCATGAGTGCAGCCCTCCTCGGCGTCGTTTCGCCCATCATGGCCCAACTGGCCCCGGTGTCCATCGAATGGTCCGCGGTGGCCCCGGAACTCCTCCCGGCTGCCATGGCCCTGACCCTGCTGTTGGTGGCCATCGCCCGCGGCCGCGAGCAGATCGTCACCGTGCCCGCTGCCGCCATCGCGATCGCGGTCGGGGCCTGGCTGATCTCCACCGACGTGCTGGTCCCTGGCGGCGTCGTGATCGCGGTCGGACTGGCCCTGCCCGCCGCGGTGTTCGCCTTCCCTGGCCGTCAATCGATGGTCCAGGCTTTCGGCGCCGCGGCTGCCCTGGTCGGTGCGCTGATCCTGACCGGGTGGCAGTACGTCACCGTGCTGGCCCCGACGGCGGGCACCCTGGTCCCGCAGGACGCCTTCGCCGGCAGCCTGGCCAACGACGGCATCTCGTTCTTCACCCGCCTGACCGTCTACCTCGTCGCCCTGCTGGTTCTGCCCATCGGGTACGGCTACCTCCAGGAACGCCGGATCAACCGGGCCGAGGTGGAACCGCTGCTGCTGCTGTGCGTCATCGGCATGGTCGCACTCGGGACCGCCAACGACCTGATCACGATGTTCGTGGCGCTGGAGGTCCTGTCCATCGCGCTGTATGTGCTGGCCGGGCTCGCGCGGCGGGACCGGCGATCACAGGAAGCGTCGCTCAAGTACTTCGTCCTGGGCTCCGTGGCCTCCGCGATCCTGCTGTACGGCATGGCGCTCACGTTCGTCGCGACAGGCTCGCTGGACCTCGCCGGTATCGGCGCATCCGTCGGGTTGGTGACCACACCACGTGTCGTCGCGGCGATCGGGCTGGGACTGGTGACCGTCGGGATCGGCTTCAAGATCTCGCTGGCGCCGTTCCACTTCTGGACGCCGGACGTCTACCAGGGCTCGCCCACCAACATCACCGCCTTCATGGCCGGGGCGACCAAGGCCGCAGGCTTCGCCGCGGTGCTGCGTCTGTACCTCGTGGCATTCCCGGCGCTCGAGGCGCTCTGGGTGCCGATCCTGGCCGGCCTGGCCGCGGTCACGATGCTCTACGGCGCGTTCGTCGCCCTGGTGCAGAGCGACGTCAAGCGGATCCTGGCCTACTCCGCCATCACCCACGGTGGCTACGCGGTCATCGGGGTCGTGGCGAACTCCGACGCCGGTCTGAGCGCGACGCTGTGGTATCTGCTGACGTATGCGGTCGGCACCCTGGGCGCGTTCGGCAGCGTCATCGCGCTGGAACGCCGTCGTCAGGGCGAGGTCACGCTCAAGGACCTCCGGGGACTCGGTCGTACCTCGCCGCTGTTGGCAGGAATCCTGTCGCTGTCCCTGTTGTCGCTGGCGGGCATCCCCGCCACGGCCGGATTCGTGGGCAAGCTGCTGGTCTTTCAGGCCGGTATCGCCTCCGGCCTGACCTGGCTGGTGGTCATCGGCGTGCTCAGCAGTGTCGTCGCCGCCTTCTTCTACCTGCGGATCGCCGGCACGATGTTCCTGGAGGAGCCCGAGGGTGAGCGCGGCCTGCCGGTGGTCACGACGGGCCTGTCCCTCGGCGTCTCGGTGACCGCCACCCTGGTCGTCTACCTGGGCGTCTACCCCCAACCGTTCCTCCAGATCGCGGAAACCGCGGCGGCGCTGGTCCGGTGAGCGATCCCTCCCTGCGGCAGCCTCGGTCGGCGCGACTGAGCATCCCGACGCCGGTCCTCGAACAACTGGAGGGCCACGGTCTGCCGATCGCCGACGTGCTGGACGCCGTGGAGGACAAGCTGGGGGCCCAGGTCGCCTCGTCCAACGCGTTCGTGGATCAGGCTGCGCGCTACCTCATCGCGGCGGGCGGCAAGCGCTTCCGCCCGCTGCTGGTCGCGCTGGCCGGGCACCTCGGCAGCGGCACCACCGATGCGGACGGCAACCCGGCACCGGCGCTCGTCGACGCCGGGGTGATCGTCGAGCTGGTCCACCTCGCCACGCTGTACCACGACGACGTCATCGACGAGGCCCCCGCGCGCCGGGGTACGCCGTCGGCCAACTCCCGCTGGGACAACACCGTTGCGATCCTCACGGGCGACTATCTGTTCGCGTGTGCGTCAGACCTGTCCGCGGACCTGGGCGTCGACGTCACGCGGATCATGGCCCGCACCCTGGCGCAACTCTGCGAGGGCCAGATCGCCGAGGTGCAGGGGTCGCTCGGCGCCCTCCCGCCGGATGTGCCGCACATCGTGCCCACACGCAGGCACTACCTCGAGGTGATCTCCGGCAAGACCGCATCCCTGATCGCGACCTCGTGCCGCTACGGGGCGTTGCTGTCCGGGGTGGACCCCGATGGTGTCGAGGCCGCGGCGACCTACGGCTGGAACGTCGGGATGGCGTTCCAGCTGTCCGACGACATCCTGGACATCACCTCGATCGAGGAGGAGTCCGGCAAGACCCCGGGTACCGACCTCAAGGAGGGCGTGCGGACCCTGCCGGTCCTGTTGGCCCTGGAAGCGGACCCGGACGGTGGACTGGCGGCACTCCTGGCCGGGGGACCCGGGGACGCCGAGGTGGCACGTGCCCTTGCGCTGCTGCGGGGCTCGGACGCGCTGGCACGGTCGCGGACGGCGGCTGCCGGCTACGTCGACGCGGCGGTGGAGCAGTTGGCCGTCTTCGGCGACCGCCCCGCCGTCAAGGCGCTGCAGCGCCTGGCGGAGTACTCGCTTGACCGAACTGGCTAAGGGTCATGCGGGTCTTGCGGATCCTGGTCGGGACCGTGGCCGCCGTCCTGGTCGTCACGGCCCTCACCGTCGAGCTGTCTGCCCTGGCGCTGGCGACGCGCGCGGTTCGGGCGACCGTCGAGCGGTGCGCCCCCGTGGACGAGCTGGAGGTCACGTCGGTGGACCGCCCGGCGATCGCCGGGTTCATCGGGGGCGAGCTGCAGGACGTCCGGGTGCGCGCATCCGGCCTTCAACTCGGGCGTCTTGACGTCGCTCTCGTCGACGCACGCCTCCCGGCCGTCCCGGTCGGCTGGAGCCGTGCGGAGCGGCCGCTGACGGCGGTTGCCGACGTCACGGTCACCGAGGAGTCGTTGACCAGCTACCTCGATGCTGTGGCGCCGGAGATCGCCGAACCCGTGCTGAGCATCAGTCCGCAGGGACTGGACGTCGGCGACGTCCGGGTCCCGTTCACCCTGCAGGTGCGTCCGGGGCTCGTGGACGGTGACATCCACCTGGTGCCGACGGCCGGGGACCCGCGGCTGTGGTCGTCGCTGGGCCTCGAGCTGGTGTTGGACATCCCTGAACCCGTCGAACTGCTCGACCTGCGGGTCGGCGACGGCCAGGTCGAGGCGACCGCGCGTGTGCGTTTCCAGCCGGCCGGGAGTCGGGGTCAGGCGCATGCTGCGGAGTCGGGGCGCGGTGCCCAGTGCCCGGATCTGGAGGAGTTCACGCCATGACCGAACCGCTGGAGGCAGTCATCGACCCCGGGTGGGCCCGGGCGCTGGCACCGGTGCAGGATCGCATCCGGGCGATGGGGGAGTTCCTCCGCGCCGAACAGGCGGCCGGTCGGCCGTTCCTCCCTTGGGGCAAAGACGTCCTCGCCGCCTTCCGGCAGCCCCTGGCGGACGTGCGCGTCCTGGTGGTCGGCCAGGACCCCTATCCGACGCCGGGGCACGCGATCGGCCTGAGCTTCGCGGTGGCCCCCGGCGTATCGCCGGTGCCGCGCAGCCTGGCCAACATCTTTCGGGAGTATCAGGACGACCTCGGTCACCCGTGGCCGTCCTCCGGCGATCTGCGACCCTGGTCTCGGCAGGGTGTCCTGCTGCTCAACCGGTGTCTGACCGTCCAGCCCCGCTCCCCGGCGTCGCACCGGGGGAGCGGTTGGGAGGAGATCACCGACCAGGCGATCCGGGCGCTGGCTCAACGGGACGCGCCGCTCGTCGCCATCCTGTGGGGCCGCGACGCACGGTCGCTCATCCCGATGTTGGCGGACACGCCGTGTGTGCAGTCCGCGCATCCGAGCCCGATGTCGGCCTCCCGGGGCTTCTTCGGCTCCCGTCCGTTCAGTCGCGCGAACGCTGCGCTGGTCGCCCAGGGTGCCGAGCCAATCGACTGGCGACTGGCCTGACGCGGGGTCGAGGTCACGACCCGGCCCTGTGCGCCCGATGCATTCGCGTCCGCTGCCACCTGCGGCCGTTGGGGGGCTGTCCGGCAGGTTGCTAGCATCGCGCCGCAAGATGGACGTGGCTCGCTGGTGGAGCCGCATCGTCAGTGTCGAGCCCGATCAGGCGCACAAAGGACCGGGGTGAGCTTCGAGCAGGAGTACGGCACGGTCGCGATCTTTCTGATCGCCGGCGCTGCCCTGTATGCGGTCATCATGCTGGTCAACCGGGTCATGCGACCATCGGTACCATCGCCGTTGAAGCTGACCACCTACGAATGCGGCGTCGAGGCAGTTGGTAGCGGTTGGTCGCAGATGAACATCCGCTACTACGTGTTCGCCTTCCTGTTCGTGATCTTCGACGTGGAGGCGATCTTTCTGTTCCCCTGGGCGGTGATCGTGGGTGCGTTGGACGCAACGACAACCCCGTCGGCACTCTTCGCACTCGTTGCCATGTTCCTGTTCATCGCGACGTTGCTGGAAGGCCTCGCATACGCTTGGAAGAAGGGAGTCCTCACATGGGACTGATGGATCAGGTCGAGCTTCCCCAGCCGGTCAAGTACGTCTTCAACTGGGGCCGGAAGTACTCGCTGTGGTGCTTCAACTTCGGTCTCGCGTGCTGTGCCATCGAGTTCATCGCCGCTTCCACCTCACGCCATGACTTCATCCGTCTCGGCGTGATCCCGTTCGCTCACGGACCCCGCCAAGCCGATCTCCTGATCGTGTCCGGCACGTTGACGGACAAGATGGCCCCGTCGGTCAAGCGACTGTACGAAGAGATGCCCGAACCCAAGTACGTCATCAGCTTCGGGTCCTGCGCCAATTGCGGCGGCCCGTACTGGGACAGCTACTCGGTCACCAAGGGTGTGGATCAGATCATCCCGGTGGATGTGTACGTCCCGGGTTGCCCACCGCGTCCCGAGGCGCTGCTGGACGGGATCATCGCGCTCCAGGACCGCATCCAGAAGGAATCGCTCAAGGACCGCATCGCGGGCCGGCGCCTGGATCCCATCACCCTGGGTGCTGACGCCCCGCTGGCCATCGAGGGGGCCGCAACCGCCTCCGGAGGAGCGTCGACGTGACCGACGTTCTGGCACGCAGGGACCGCGCGCTCAGCCCGGACGAGACCGAGGCATTGCTGCGCGACCGGCTCGGTGACGGGATCACCGGGTCGACCCTGGAGTTCGGGACCTTCACCGTGCACGTCGCCGCATCGTCGTGGCACGCTGCGGTGCAGTCGTGCCGCGACGAGTCGCTCCTTGCGTACGACATGTTCGACAGCCTGTTCGGCATTGATGCCCGCGAGGAGGGCTTCGACGTCGTCACGGTGCTGTACTCCACGTCCACCGGGAACCGCATCTGTCTGCGGACCCGCTGCGATGGCGGGCGCGAGACCCCCGTCTGCGAGACCATCACCGACATCTACCGCGGTGCCGACTGGATGGAGCGCGAGACCTGGGACATGTTCGGGATCGACTTCGTGGGACATCCCGCACTCGAGCCCAGGCTGCTGACCGTCGAAAACTTCGAGGGCTGGCCGCTGCGCAAGGACTTCCACCTCGCCTCGCGGGTCGCCAAGCCGTGGCCGGGGGTCAATGAACCGGCTGAGCTCGACGAGGACGGCAACGTCATCAAACGGCAACCGCAGATCGGCGACGCGCCCGGCCCCTACGACCTCGACAAGGCCATGGCCGAGCAGGCGCGTGCAGTCAATGCATCGGCCATCGAGGCGGCACGCGAGGCCGACGACGCTCGCGCCGCCGAAGGGTCGACGCCTGCCCTCGACGTGCAGGAATCCGAGCAGGCCGACAACGCGGTGGACGCGGAGTCGGAGACCTCCCCGTCCGGTCCGGGCGCATCGCCTGCTGACGAGGAGCCGACCGCCGCGGAGAAGGCGGACGCGCGCCGCAAGGAGCAGGCCGAAGCCCGCACCCGGAAGGCTGCGGAGCGCACCGCCGAGGAGTCGGGAGACGACCCGCAGCTGGATCAGGAGACCTACGACCGTTTGATCGCCGAGGGCAAGTCGGAACGCATTGCCCGGTCCAAGGCCAAGGCCGCACGCATCAAGAAGCAGCGGGCGGCCGAAGCGGCCACCGATGACGACGAACAGGGCGACGCGTGAGCGAACTGTCGACCCGCGACCGTATCCACCCCGGCACCGCACCCGGAGAGGACCTGCACCTCGAGATCCTTGGCGACGGCGACTTCGCGACCGCGGAGATGTCGCTGTCGATCGGCCCCGCCCACCCGGCCACGCACGGCGTGCTTCGCATCGTGCTGGACATGGACGGCGAACGCGTCGTCGGGGCCCGGCCGGTCATCGGCTACATGCACCGTGGGTTCGAGAAGCTCGCCGAGTATCGCGATTTTCGCCAGATCATGGCCTTGGTCAACCGGCACGACTGGCTCTCCGGATTCTCCAACGAGTTGGGGGTCGCGCTCGCCGTCGAAGAGATGTTGGAGATGGAGGTCCCGGACCGGGCGCAGTGGATCCGGATGCTCATCGCGGAGTGGAATCGGATCCTCAACCACCTGATGTTCGTCGGGTCCTTCGCGATCGAGCTCGGCGCGATCACGCCGATGTTCTACGCCTTCCGTGAACGCGAGGACATCCAACACCTCCTCGAATCCGCGACCGGTGGCCGCCTGCACTTCACGTACAACCAGCCCGGCGGCCTGAAGATCGACCTGCCGAAGGGCTTCCTGCGCCAGTCCGCGGACCTGGTCACCACCCTGCGCAAGCGCGTCCCGGACTACAAAGATCTGGTCCTCGGCAACGAGATCTTCCAGGCACGCACCAAGGGCGTCGGTCCACTGCCGGCCGACGTCGCGCTCTCCTACGGCGTCACGGGGCCGACCCTGCACGCTGCCGGGGTCCCGGAGGACTCGCGCGTCACCGAGCCGTACCTGAAGTACGGCGACATCGACGTGCACGTACCGCTCGGCGAGAACGGTGACGCCTACGACCGGTTCTCGTGTCTGCTGCACCGCATCGATGCGTCGTTGGACATCATCGAACAGATTCACGATCACATCCCCGCTGGACCGGTCAACTCCAAGCTGCCGAAGATGGTGAAGGCGCCGGAGGGCTCCACGTACGTGCGCACGGAGAACCCCCTCGGGCAACTCGGCTACTGGCTGGAGTCGGATGGCGGTCGGACGCCGTGGCGCCTGAAGATGCGAACACCTTCGTTCTCCAACGTCCAGGCCGTCCCCTACCTGCTCAACGGCGTGCTGGTTCCGGACGCCGTCGCCGTGCTCGGCAGCGTGTTCTTCGTCGTCGGGGACATCGACCGATGACCGACCTCGTCCTGAACCAGGCCACGACCTTCGCGGCACAGTCGGCTTCGCTGCTGACGTTCGACAGCTTCGTGCTGTCGGTGGCCGTCAAGATCGCCTTCGCCCTGGGGTTGTTCTTCGTCGTGCCACTCGTGGCCGGCTACCTCGAGCACAAGGTGATGGGTCGGATGCAGGCCCGTCGCGGTCCCGTCGAGGCGGGTCCGTTCGGGTCGCTGCAGTTGGTCGCCGACGGCATCAAGTTCATCCAGAAGGAAGACATCATCCCGCGGGCCGCGGACAAGTGGGTCTTCGCCGCGGCACCGGGCGTGGCCCTCGTCCCCGGCATGCTGATTCTTCTGGTCATCCCGCTGGGGCCCGGTGTCTTCGCCCTGGACCTGGAACTGGGGTTGTTGTACGCGCTGGCGATCTCGTCGATCTCCGTGCTGGGCATTCTGATGGGGGGATGGGCCAGCGCCAACAAGTTCTCGCTGATCGGTGGTTTGCGTGCCGGTGGCCAGCTCATCGCCTACGAGCTGCCCCTCATCCTCGCCGCCATCACGGTCGCCGTGCAGGCCGGCACGTTGTCCCTCGTCGGCATCGTGGAGGCTCAGTCGCAATTCATGCTTCTGGGCACCGACATCAACGTCTGGTACGTCTTCCCGCAGATCGTGGGTTTCGGCATCTTCTTCATCGCCGCGATGGCCGAGCTGTCCCGCCCGCCATTCGACATGCCGATCGCCGACTCCGAGCTGGTGTTCGGATACATGACCGAATACACCGGCATCAAGTTCGCCATGTTCCTGCTGACCGAATACGGCGGCATGGTCATCATGTCCGCGCTCATGACCGTGCTCTACCTCGGCGGCTGGCAGATCCTTCCCGGCGTCCCCCTCCCGGGCTGCGAAGCCGGGGGTGGACTGTTCGACTGCGGCTGGCTCGGAACCCTTCTGGGCGTCGGGGTCACCCTCGGCAAGATCATGGCCCTGGTGTTCGTCATGGTGTGGCTGCGGGTGGCTTACCCGCGCCTGCGTGAGGACCAGCTGCAGCGCATCGCCTGGATCGTCATGGTTCCGCTCGCCCTTCTCAATCTGGCCGTCATCACGGTCGCCAAGGTGGTGTTCTAGATGGCCACGACCTCGCCTCCCGGCGTCGGGCTGCTCAAGGGACTCGGTGTCACGATCAAGCACCTGTTCAAGCAGCCGGCCACCCAGATGTATCCCAAGCAGCGTCCTGATCTGCCGCCCCGTACCCGTGGTGTCATCGCGTTGATGGACGAGAACTGCACCGTGTGCATGCTGTGCGCGCGGGAGTGCCCCGACTGGTGCATCTACATCGACTCGCACAAGGAAACGGTTCCCCCGGCCGAGGAGGGCGGGCGCCACCGCACCCGCAACGTGCTCGACCGCTTCGCGATCGATTTCTCGCTGTGTATGTACTGCGGCATCTGCGTCGACGTGTGTCCGTTCGACGCGCTGTGGTGGTCGCCGGAGTTCGAATACGCCGAGTACGACATGGGTGGGCTCCTCCACGAGATGGGCAAGCTGCGCGAATGGATGGACACGGTCCCGGCTCCGCCGATGCTCGAGCAGGGTGCGGTCGCGCCGGCCGAGGTGACCGACGCCATCGCCAAGAAGGAGAAGGAGCTGGAGGCTAAGGCGGCCAAGCAGCAGGAAGCCGCCGCAGCGGCCGAGGCGCCCGCAGCCAAGGCGGGCGACGCCGGCGGCGGCACCCCGAAGAAGGCCGAGGTCCATGTCGAGGGCACGGGCGAGATCGACCAGGAGACGTTCGACAAGCTGATCGCCGAGGGCAAGTCCGAGCGGATCGCACGCTCCAAGGCCAAGGCCGCGTGGGTCCGCAAGGAGAAGGCCCGGTTGACCGCTGAACAGGAGGCGTCCGGCGGCGAGGAGTCCGGGGATGCCGGCCCTGCGGCAGCGCCCAAGGCCGCCGAGGTCGAGGTCGAGGCCGGACAGATCGACCAGGAGACCTACGACCAGCTGATCGCCGAGGGCAAGTCTGAGCGCATGGCCCGCGCCAAGGCCAAGGCCGCGTACGTCCGCAAGGAGCGCAAGCGCCTGTCCGCGGAGCAGGCCGACGGTGAGGCTGCAGCGTCGGCGGCTCCCGCGGACGACGGTGCTCCCGCGGACGACGGTGCGGCCGCGGACGACGCCCCCGCAGAGGAAGCGGCCAACGAGACGCCGGCCGATGCGCCCAAGAAGAAGGCCGCCGACGTGCACGTCGAGGGCACGGGCGAGATCGACCAGGAGACGTTCGACAAGCTGATCGCCGAGGGCAAGTCCGAGCGGATCGCACGCTCCAAGGCCAAGGCCGCGTGGATGCGCAAGGAGAAGCTGCGGATCCTCGACGAAGGCGGTGACGCATGACCGGCTACGACGTGGTGTTCCTGCTGGTGGCGCTGCTCACCGGTGCGGGTGCCGTGCTGACCGTGACCTCCAAGAACCTGTTCCACGCCGCGCTGTTCCTGGCGATCACGCTGGCCGGAATCGCGGGCGTCTTCCTGGTGCTGGTCGCCGATTTCCTCGCCCTGGTACAGCTGGTCGTCTACGTCGGCGCAGTGGCCGTGCTGTTCCTCTTCGGTCTCATGCTGACCCGCGCGCCGATCGGTCGGGAAGCACTGGACGGGCAGAATCGCGGTCTGGCGATCGCCGTGTCCGGCACGCTCTTCGTCGTCCTGTCGGGGCTGATCATCCAGTCCTTCGGCGACGTGCGAGCCACGGAGGTCACCGGCCCGGGGATTGCGGAGATCGGCGTGTCCATCTTCGCCAATTGGGTGCTGCCATTCGAACTGCTGTCGATGCTGCTGCTGGCCGCCCTGATCGGCGCCATCGTGTTGGCCCGGCGCGAATCCGGGGACTCGGGCGAGGAGACGGTCGAGCACCGGATCGACTTCGGTGATGAGCCACCGACCGAGGCCGGTGCACAGCCGCTCCCGGATGCCGACGCGGCGGCCGAACTCCCGGCGGGAGCACCGGTCGGCGGAGGTGAGCGATGAGCCTCATCGGTCCGTTGCTGCTGGCAACCTTCCTGTTCTGTGTCGGGGTCTATGGGATCATCGCCCGGCGCAACTCGGTCCTGGTCCTCATCAGTGTCGAGTTGATGCTCAACGCCGTGAACATCAACCTCGTCGCGTTCCAGAACCTGCTGTTCCCGACCGAGGCCGCCATCAGCGGGCAGATGCTCGCGCTGTTCGTCATCGCGGTCGCCGCCGCCGAGGTCGGCGTCGGTCTTGCGATCGTGTTCAACATGTTCCGTAACCGAGCCTCGGTCAACATCGACGACGTCGACCTCATGCGCTGGTAAAGGGGCTCTGGAATGGAAACGTGGGTGGAGTTGGCCTGGCTCGTGCCGGTCCTGCCGTTGGCGTCCGCGGCCTTGATCCCGGTCTTCGGCAAGAACCTGCCGGGCAAGGGCAGCGAGATCGGAGTGGTGGCCCTGGTGGCGGCCTGGGTGCTGTCGATCGGCATTGCCTGGGAAACGTTCTTCGCCGGCATGCCCGAGCCGTTCGAGCGAGCGTTCGATTGGGCGCCACTCGGCGGCGGCTTCGTGCTTGAGCTCGGCATGCTCGTGGACGGCCTGACCGCGATGATGTTCGTTATGGTGACGACCGTGTCACTGATGGTGCACATCTACTCACGTGAGTACATGCACGGCGAACCTCGGTTCACCTACTTCTTCTCCATGTTGGGCCTGTTCACGTTCTACATGCTGCTGCTGGTGATCGCCAACAACACTCTGCAGGCCGTCGTCGGTTGGGAACTGGTCGGGTTGTGTTCGTATCTACTCATCGGCTTCTACTGGGAGGAGAAGTCCAACCAGGACGCGGCCAACAAGGCGTTTCTCACCACGAAGTTTGCCGACGTCGGGCTCATTGTCGGGGTGATCGTGCTCTCCGCCGGGATGATCGGGACCGGGACCGATACCCCGTTCAACATCCAGGAACTGAACCTCGCCGCCGTCGAAGGCCAGCTGTCGAACGGCACGATCGTGCTTGGCATGCTGATGCTCTTCCTCGGCTGTGTCGCAAAGTCCGGCCAGATGCCCCTCCACGTCTGGCTGCCCGACGCCATGGCCGGGCCGACGCCGGTTTCCGCGCTGATCCACGCGGCCACGATGGTCACGGCCGGCATCTTCCTGCTCGCCCGGCTGTTCCCGGTCATGGCGCAGTCCGCGGTCGTCATGGGCGTCATCGCCGTCGTCGGAGTGATCACGCTGTTCTTCGGTGGGCTGCTCGCCCTGGTGCAGGACGACATCAAGAAGGTGCTGGCGTACTCGACGGTGTCCCAGCTCGGCTACATGATGGCGGCGCTGGGAGTCGGGGGCTACACGGCCGGCATCTTCCACCTGTTCACCCACGGGTTCTTCAAGGCGCTGCTGTTTCTCGGCTCCGGGTCGCTGATCCACGCGGTGCACTCCAACAACATGTCCGACATGGGTGGTATGCGCAAGGCCATGCCGCACACCTTCTGGACCTTCATCGTCGGCACGCTGGCCCTGGCCGGCTTCCCGCTGACCGCCGGGTTCTTCTCGAAGGACGAGATCCTCATCGCCGGCGACCTGTGGGCCGGTCAGGGAATGTTCACCGGATCCCTGGTGTACTGGGTTGGCCTCGCGGCCGCCTTCGTCACGACCTTCTACATGGCGCGCGCCTGCTTCCTGATCTTCGCCGGCGAGAATCGCAGCCACCATCCGCCGCATGAATCCGGCAAGCAGATGGTCGCGCCGTTGATGGTGCTCGCCGTGCTGTCCATCGCGTCGGGCTATCTGCTGTCGCCGTTCTCCTCGCCGGAGTACAACTTCGAGCACTGGACCGCGACACCGCTGATCGAGGAGGGGACCTACCCCTTTCTGGCCGACGACACGACCAGCGCGATGGCGGCCGTCGATGGGACGGGAATCCTTGCGACCGGTCAGCCGGAGGTGGTGGCCGCCGAAGCCGGGGAGCCGTTCTCCATCCTCCACGGTCTGCCGAGCTTCCACCTCGATCTGTTGCTGATGGTGTTGGTCCTGTTCACGATCGCCGTCGTCCTGGCGTACCGCTGGTACGGCAAGGGGCTCCCGGAGCGGGACCCGACCATGCACATGGGAGCGGCGACCACCGTGCTGGTGAACAAGTACGGGTTCGACACCTTCGGGTATCGCTACATCGTGGTGCCGGTGCGTGACACATTGGCCACGTGGGCGACGTGGTCCAGCAACGTCGTGCTCGACGGGATCGTCGCCTCCGTCGGCCGCGGGACCAAGAGTGTGGCGATGACGACCTACCGGGTGGTCGACCAGCGTGTGATCGACGGTGGCGTGAACGGCGCCGCCTTCAGCGCCGCCTGGTGGAGCAACCGGCTCAAGCGGATCCAGTCAGGTGATGTCCAGCGGTACGCCGGTGCGCTGGTGGCTGGCACGATCGTGCTGATCCTGGCGTTTGCTGCAGCCAGATAACCGACCAACCGGCCGCGTCACCCGACGCGGCCCCGACGATGGCCGCGTGAAGGCCGGATACACCGACTCGACCCGGGCGACACCGCCCCGTCGGCGTGCTGGAGGAGACGAGGATGGACCCGAACACCGCAGGGTGGGCCCTGGTGGTCGCGCTGTTCCTGCCACTGGTGGGAGCGGGCGCGCTCGCGATGATGCCGTCCTCGATGGACCGGCAGATCCGGCAGGCCGCCGTGGTCATCACCGGCGTCGCCTTCCTGCTGGTCGTGGCGATCACCGCCAGTTTCGACTTCGGCCGCAGCGGTGAACTGCAGTTCACCACGGACGCCAGCTGGATCACGGCCATCAACGCCCGGTTCCAGGTCGGCATGGACGGCATCTCGCTGCCGTTGTTCTTTCTCACCTACCTCCTGCCGTTGCTGTGCGCCATCTACACGACCAAGCATCTGCCGGCCCCCGGGAAGCCCAAAGCCTTCCTGGGCCTGATGCTGATGCTGCAGACCGGGATGGCCGGAACGTTCGTGGCGTTCGACCTGGTGCTGTTCTTCATCTTCTGGGAACTGGTGCTCGTCCCGATGTTCTTCATGATCGGGATGTGGGGTGGTCCGCGCCGCGACTACGCCAGCGTGAAGTTCTTCCTCTACACCCTGTTCGGATCGATCTTCATGCTGGTGGCCTTCCTGGCGATCTATTTCCAGGCCGGCGCCACCACGTGGAGCATCCAGGCCCTGTCGGAGATGGCACCGTTCGGGTCCACGACCTTCCAGACCTGGGCGTTCCTCGGCATCTTCCTCGGTTTCGCGATCAAGGTGCCGATGTGGCCGTTCCACACCTGGCTGCCGGACGCGCACACGGAAGCCCCGACCGTCGGTTCGGTGCTGCTGGCGGGTGTCCTGCTGAAGATGGGGACCTACGGCTTCATCCGGATCGCGCTGCCATTGCTCCCCGAAGGTGCCGTGCGGTTCGCGCCGGTGATCGGGGTCCTGGCCGTCATCGGCATCGTCTACGGCTCGCTGTGCTGCCTGGCTCAGACCGACGTCAAGCGTCTGATCGCCTTCTCATCGGTCGGCCACATGGGCTTCGTGATGCTCGGGATCGCGGCCATGAACGAGGCGGGCATCCAGGCCGCCCTGTTCGGCAACATCGCCCACGGCGTCATCACCGGGATGCTGTTCTTTCTCGCCGGGTCGCTCCACGAGCGCTACCACACCCGTGAGATCGCGCTCATCGGCGGGGGAATGCTCAAGAAGATCCCCCGGTACGGCGTACTGTTGACCTATGTCGCCGTCGCCTCGTTGGGCCTGCCCGGCCTGGCCGGGTTCTGGGGCGAGTTCACCGCGATGTGGGCGGCCATCGACCCCGGGCTCGGCATCGCGGACTCCTACGGTGGTCTCTACCTCGGCCTGGTCATCTTCGCCGCTGTCGGGACGGTGCTGACGGCCGGTTACTTCCTGTGGCTGCTGCAACGCATCAACCTCGGTAACCCCCTGCCGAAGTGGGCGGACGAGCCCCTGGACGACGTGATGCGCGTCGAGTGGGTGTCCTGGACACCGTTGCTGATCCTCATCATCGCTCTCGGCATCTTCCCGGTGCTGATCTTCGGCGTACAGGACGCCGCCGTCGCCAACCTGATGGGCTATCTGGCCGGCTGACCGGCGCCATCCCGACGCACGACGACCCAAAGGATTCGACCACGATGGCCATTGACTGGTTAGCGATCGCTCCAGAGATCGCGCTGACGGTCACGGCGTTGCTCGTGCTGCTCGCCGACCTGAACCTGCGTGGGGACGCCAAGCAGCTGGTCAATCCGATCGCGGTGCTCGGCACGGTGGTGGCGATCGTGTTCGCCGGCATCCTCTGGGGTGACGAGCGCACCACGTTCGGGACCAGCTTCGTCGTCAACGAGTACGCCGTGGTGTTCAAGCTGCTGTTCCTCGGCAGCCTGTTGGCGATCCTTGGCATCAGCTGGCGATTCTTCGCCGAAGGTCGATACTTCCAGGGCGAGTACTACTTCCTGCTGCTGACCGCGTTCATCGGCATGTTGATCATGCCCTCCGCTCGAGACCTTCTGCTGTTGTTCGTCGCGCTGGAGACGGTGTCGATCCCCGCCTTCGTGATGGTCGGTCTGCGCAAGCGGTCGCTGTACTCCTCGGAAGCCGCGCTGAAGTTCTTCCTGATCGGCGTGTTGTCCGTGGCGCTGATGCTGTTCGGGATCTCGATGGTCTACGGCTTCACCGGGACCACGGACCTGGCGGCGATCGCCGACGCGATCGCCGCCGGAGGCGACCCGGAACCGTTGCTGCTGGCGTCGGTGATGCTGGTGATCGTCGGGTTCGGCTTCAAGATCTCCGCCGTGCCGTTCCACTTCTGGGCGCCCGACACCTACGCGGGTGCACCGATGCCGGTCGCGGCGATGCTGGCCGTGGCCTCCAAGGCCGCCGGCTTCGCCGGGCTGATCGCCATCACGTTCATCGCCTTCGAGCCTCTGGCCGACGTGTGGGCCCCGGTCCTCGGGATCCTCGCGATCCTGACGATGACGCTCGGGAACCTGATCGCTCTGCAACAGCGCGACTTGATCCGTCTGCTGGCGTACTCGTCGGTGGCGCAGGCCGGCTACATGCTGATCCCGTTCGGGTTGGCCCGCTCGGGAGCGGCCGGCGACGTGATCAACGAAGCCGCGGTTCAGGCCGTGCTGTTCTACCTCGTCGCCTATGCCGTGATGAACATCGGTGCGTTCGGGGTTGCGATCGCGGTCAACCGCCGTACCGGGATGCGGTCGCTGGCGGACTACGCCGGCTTGGGCGCGCGCAGCCCGATGCTGGCCCTCGCCCTGACCGTCTTCCTGCTGAGCCTCGGTGGCGCACCCCCGACCGTCGGGCTGTGGGCGAAGTTCGCCATCGTCCAGGCGGCTCTCACCGAAGCCACCACCTTCAGCGTCGTGCTGATGGTGTTCCTGGTCTTCAACTCGGTCATCGCGTTCTTCTACTACCTCAAGGTCGTGAAGACCATGTGGATGGACGAAGCCCGCGACATCGGCGTCGAACTGCAGCCTGGCTTCAACCTGTCCACCGTCGTGGCCGCCCTGATGATCGGAACCGTGGTGCTCGGAATCCTGCCGGGCCTGATCAGCGGAGCCACGTCGCTCACCGGTCTGGTCGCCGCCGGCTGATCCTGCCCGCGACCGCTGCAACGGGCCGAGTCCGCGCGCGAACGTCAGGCGTCCGTGACCGGTGCTTCATCCCGCGCGGCCTCGCGCCGGATCCACACGGTCAGGAGCAGGATCACAACCGCGAACAGGCCGACGCCGACGGCGGTCAGCCACGCACCGCCTGCCTGGTAGGTGCGACCGAGCGCGTAGCCGGCGGCCAGCGTCAGGGTGATGGCCAACGCCGAGCCCACGGCGTCTGCAGCGAGGTAGCGGCGCCAGGACACGTCGGAGACCCCGGCCACGGCGGCCAACACGGTCGGCGGCAGGGCAGCCAGCCGGCCGAGGATCGCGATCGCGGGACCTCTGCGGGCGATGACCCGCTGTGCGATCTCCAGCTGCCTCGGTTGAATTACCCGGTGGAGCCACGCGGGGCCGTCGCCGGTACGCAGGGCCTGCTGGTAGGCGCGGCCGACGACGAAGAACGCCGGCACGACCAGCAGGCCGAGGGGGAGGAATGCCAGGGCGAGCATCCACAGGTCCGGTTCGCCGAGGTAGCGACTCTGTCCGCCGCCGACGAGCAGGAACTCCTTCTGTGGGCGGAGGAGGACGAGCAGCGAGATGTCGTTGAGCAGCAGGAAGGGGATCGCGGGGATCGCCGCCAGGGGAACGACGAATCGGACGATCACCACCGCCAGGGAGAACCGCCGCCACCGGTCGGAGACGCCATGGGAGCCTGCATCCTGGAGGCCATCTCCGGCCGGCTCCGCCACGGTCATCGAGCCCCCCGTGGACGTGGCTGGCAGGTCTCGCAGGCGTAGGCCCACCGTCCGGCGAGGTCCCACCGGCGGATGTCGGCATCGCAGCGGGGGCACTGGTCGCGCTTGTAGACGTAGGTCGCCTCGGCCCGCGTCATCCGTCGGCGAGGCTTGCCTGCTTCCGTTGGGTCGACGGTGACGATGCGCTGCTCGCGGACACCGCGCCGCAGCCACGACACGAGCGTCGCCCACATGGCGTCCCACTGGTCCCGCGTGATCTGCCTGGCTGGTACCTCAGGGTGGATGCCGTGTACGAACAGCACTTCCGCGCGGTAGACGTTGCCGATGCCGGCGATCACGGCCTGGTCCATCAGGACTCGCCCGATCGGGATGGTGCGCCGTTGGAGAGCCGCCCAGGCCCGTTCCGGGTCGGCGTCCTTGCGGATCGGATCGGGGCCCAGGCGGGCGAGAATGGCCTCGACCTCGTCGGGATTCAACAACTCGCAGGCGGTGGCCCCGACCAGGTCGGTGCCCCGGTCCTGCGCAACGATTCGATAGCGGACAGTCGCCCGAGGCTCCGGAATCGGCGCGGTGTGCACGAAGAAGCGCCCGAACAGGCCGAGGTGGATGTGGACCGTGTGCCCGCCGTCGTAGCGATGGAACAGATGCTTGCCGTACGCATCCGTGGATTCGAGTGTCGCTCCGTTCAACTGCGAGGCTGCATCCAGGAAACGGCCCTGCGGCGATTCGACACGCAGGGTCTGTCCGGCGAACCACGATGCGTGGTCCCGGGCGAGCCGGTGGATCGTATGACCTTCTGGCACACGTACCTCGTCGCTCGGCGGTCGGCGCGTCGCCGCTACCGCGCTCGCTGGTATTCGGCGCGGGGGCCGGTGGCGATTGCCTGGCGACTGAGGCTGCCGGCGACGCACCTGCCGGACGGCAGGATACGAGCGGCGAGGTGGATCGTTGGCGCCGCCGGCCTCGTCGCTACTTGTAGTTGCTGAACTTCAGAGGAGCCTCGTAGTCCTTGCCCGTGGCCATGGCCTGGATCTCCTGGAGATCGTCCCGTTTCTTTCCAGCGACGCGGATGCGGTCACCCATGTTGGTCGGTGTGACCTTCAGCTTGGTGGCCTTGATGTCCTTGACGATCTGCTTGGCCAGGTCCGGTGGCAATGTGGTCACGAGGCCGACGTCGATCCGTGAGCGTCCGCCCGCGACATCGCGCGGATCGCCGATGTCCAGCGCCTTCAGGGACACCTTGCGCTTGACGCACTTGTCGCGCAGGACCTCCCGGGCGGCCTTGACCCGCTCCTCGGACGCAGACTCCACGAGGATGCCCTCTTCGCCGACCCATTCGATCCGTGTGTCGGTGTCCTTGAAATCGAACCGGGTCGCCACCTCCCGGGCCGCCTGGTTGATGGCGTTGTCGACTTCCTGCCGGTCGACACCCGCCTCGATGTCAAAGCTGGAATCCGC
>JBDNIX010000362.1:0-2724 GCA_041688045.1 Nitriliruptoraceae bacterium | reverse complement strand
GGCGACACCGTTGCGACGATGCTTGGCACGTGTCCATTCAGGGCCGAGCGCTTCCCACTTGCGTGTGAAATGCTCGTCAAGCACGGACAGGGCGATATTGGCCAGCAGTGGAGATAGGAGCCCTCCCACGCAAGAGGCAATCCGGGCTTGCGGCCGGTCCGGGGGCGTCGTCGGGACCGCCGTTGCCCCCGTTGCTGCTGTTGCCGCCCGCGGTGGGGATGGAGTGTCGGATGGTGATCCTGTCGGGGCCGACGAGGATCTCGCGGACCACGGCACGCAGCACACGTTGGCGGTCGCCGTCGTCGGCGTCATCGACCGACTCGCGCAGCCGGCCGAGGAAGCTGTCGAGGTTCTCGGCGAGCTTGAGGTAGGTCTCGTGGTCGACGAGCTGGGCGTCGAGTGCGTCGAGCTGCCCGCGGAGTGTGGTCTCGCGCTTGCGCAGCTCGGGCATGCGGGCTCGCAGCTCATCGAGGTTGAGCAGCTGCTCCTGGTAGGCCTCGAGCAGTCGGGCGATCGCGGTGGTGGTCCGCGCCAGGTCGCGTTCGAGGCGGGTGCGCTGGGCGGTGGCCGGGTTGGTCGCACGCAGCTGGGTGAGCCGCTGGTCGAGTTCGGTGCGGATCAGCTCGGGGTCGGCCAACAACCGGGTGATGTGGTCCCATACGGCGGGTTCGAGGACGTCGGCGCGGACAGGTCGGGCGTCGCAGCGCTTGCCGCCTTCGTGGCGCCAGCCGTCGGAGCCGATGCAGCGGTAGTAGACGATCTTGCGCTTGGAGGTCTTGGTCGAGGTGCGGTAGTAGGCGTAGCTGCACGAGACGCAGGCGACCAGCCCCTTGAGCAGCGCCGGGGTGGTCGAGTTGCGGGCCGCGAACCGCTTGTTGTCCTCCAGCCGGCGTGCGGCACGCTCGAAGGTGGTCGCCTCGATCAGGGCCGGAACCGGGATCTCGATCCACTGCTCCGGGTCGCGGTCGATGGTGACAGGGTTGGTCGAGCGGGCCTTGCCCGCCAGCCGGGTGGCACGGGTCGCGGCGGGCCGGCTGTCGTGGCTTCGGGCGGTCTTGCCGAACCCGGCCTGGCCGATGTAGGCGGGGTTGCGCAGCATCCCCCACACCGTGGAGCGGTCCCAACGGCGCTTGCCCGTCGCGGTCGGGATGCCCTGTTCCTCGAGCCAGCGGCACAGCCCGGCGATCGAGTCCTGCCCCTCGACGTAGCGGCCGAAGATCTCACGCACGACCACGGCCTGATGCTCCACGATCTCGTAGCGAGCGTCCGCTTGGTCGGACTTCTTGATGTAGCGGTAGCCGTAGGGCGCTCCGGCGAGCACGTTGACGCTGCCGGCCCGAGCGCGATGCAACTTGCCGCGGCGGGTGCGCTCGGCGATCTGGGCGCGTTCGTACTCGGCGATCATGCCTTGGAACTGCACCAGCAGGCGGTCCTCGGGCGTGTCACCGGCCGGTGCGTTGACGAACCGGACCTCGGTGCCCGCCCGGGCAAACTCCTCGATGAGCAGCGCCTGGTAGGCGTAGCGGCGAGCGAGCCGATCGGGGCCGTAGACCAGCACCACCTCCACGGGCACCTGCGCGATCAGATCACGCAGCCGGTCCAGGGCCGGACGCACCAGCGTGGCCCCCGAGACTCCTTCGTCCTCGAAGGTCCACTCGTCGCAGACCTCAAGGTCCTGCTGCTCGGCGAACGCCCGGATCGCCGCGGTCTGCGAGTCGATCGTGTGCTCCTCCTTCTGTCTGGTCGAAGACACCCGCGCGTAGATCGCTGCCATCACCATCATCGACTCCCTTGTTGGCTGTCCGGCGCCGCTCTGGCACCAGGATGCGATACGCCTGCGACAGCCCCGCCTCGCCCAGCCGGTCGAAGACGTACTCGACCTCGACCTGCAACCGGCGGTCGCCCACCTCACCGCCCCTGGCCGTGGCGGTCCAGCAGCGACTCGATCGCCTCGGCGACCAGCGACGAGAGCGTGCGGCCCGTCGCGCTCGCGTGGCGGCGAAGACCACCCACCAGACCCTCGGGCAGCCGCACGGTGAACACCACCGCCCTCTCGGGCACCACCACGCTGCCGTGCTCGCGCGCCCGGTCGACATACCGGCGGGCCTGGCGATGCGAGAGTTCGAACCGGGCCGCGAGCTCACCGGCGGCCTCGGCCACCGAGGCGCCGTCGTCGAGAAGTTCGACCGCGGCGTTGACCCGCCGCGCCCGCTCGTCCGCTGATGCCCTACGACCCTCACTCATGACGCATAGATACTACGTCAAGAGTCACCACCAGGCGAGCATCCGCCACCGCTCACGAACGCGGCAACATCACCTCGAAGTCGAAGTTGCCACCTGCGTGGGAGGGGTCAGGATCCCGCCCTGGGGGGTGCCGGTGTGGGTGTCTCTAATCACGGCATCCTCGGAGAGGATGCCCGACTTCAAGAACGCCTTGACCAGCGCCAATACCCGTCTGTCTCCGACGCGTTGGCGCATCCGCGCAAGAAGTGCGGAGTGTCCAATATTGTCGAAGCACGCCTCGATGTCCGCCTCGAGCACCCACGTGTAGGACTGGGTTGCAAACGTGCGGATCTCGGCGATGGCGTCGTGTGCTCGACGACGGGGACGGAACCCGTAGGAACACGGTTTGAAGTCCGCCTCGAAGATGGGTTCGAGCACCAGCTTGAGCGACGCCTGCACGACGCGGTCAGCGACGGTCGGGATGCCAAGCCGTCGACGCTT
>JBDNIX010000361.1:0-7036 GCA_041688045.1 Nitriliruptoraceae bacterium | reverse complement strand
GTATGTCTTCGCGGCGTCGATCCGGGTGGATGATGACGTTCGCGACGCACTGCTCGTCGCGCATGTGGATGCGCGCCCGATGCCGGATGGGACCTTCGAACTGACCTCCGACGGCGATCGTGTCGCCGTCTGGCGCTTCCCGTACGACCCCTTCCTTCCCGGCCTACCGTCGGCGATCGACGCCCGTCGCGTCCGGGAACTGCTGGACCGGCTGGGTGCGCTACCGGGCCGGATCGAGCTGTTCACCCGCGCGTATCGCCCGTCTCGGCGTGCGGTCGTCGAGGTGACCATCGACGGCGAGGCGGCCGCCGGACGCATCCTCTACCTCAAGGTCCTGGCCGGCAAGCGCGCGGAGGAACTCGCCGGCATCCACCGGCACTTGCACGCCCACGTGCCCGTACCGGCCGTCGTCGGCGTGGCCGCGGAGCAGGGGATCCTGGCCCTCGAGGCGCTGGGAGGCGAGACCCTTCGCACCGCCCTGGTCGAGGGACACGACCTGCCGGACCCGGCCGAACTCGTCAGCCTGTCGGAGCGATTTTCCGTCAGCGGCCTGACGAGCCGACGGGATCCGCGTGCCTTCGCCGATCCCCGCCGGCACGTGTCGACCTTGGCAGCGCTGGTCCCGGACCTCGGCCAACGCCTGCGAGCTCTTGCCGCCGATGCCGCGGACATCGATGGGCCGGTGGTCCCTGTCCACGGTGACCTGCACGACGGCCAGCTCCTGCTGCACGACGGAGCGGTGACCGGGGTGCTGGATGTCGACGGCTCGGGGAGCGGCTACGTCGCCCAGGACGCCGGCACCCTGGTTGCCCACCTGCAGGTCGTCGGTGAGGTCTGGCCCGACGTCCACGACCGTGTCGAGACATATGCGGCCAAGGTGGCAGACGCCTATCGGCCGTCGGTCGGGACGATCCCGCTGGCGCGCGCCACCGCCGGCGCGTGGCTCGGTCTGGCGACTGGACCACATCGGGCCCAGGATCCGGCCTGGCGGGACTCCACCCGAGCACGCATCGAGCGGGCGGCACGCGAGCTTGCCGCGATCGAGTGATCGATGGCCACGGTCAAGGACGCAACGATCGGCACAAGGGAAGAGGGGACCGACCGGGCCGCTCGGGCCGGTCGGCCCCTCCCGAGGGGGCCGTGCGGGTCAGGAGTCGATGGAGGACGCCGAGCTCACGGATTCAGGGCTGTCCGACGAGTTCTGGCTGTCGGGTGAGTTCGGGCTGTCGGGCGAGTTGGGGCTGTCGGGCGAGTTCGGCATGTCCGACGACTGGTCGGCCGGGACGACCCGAATTTCGCCCGTCATGGCCCCGCGGTCCGACACGGTGTCGCCGGTGGACTCAGCGCTCATGGCTGATGGGCCGCTCTGGGTGCTCGTGGTGGACGGGCCGCTCTGGGCGGACACCGTGCTGGTCTGCGACGGCAGGCTCGGCAGCGACTCGCCACTGGTCATCGACGTCGGGACGACGTTCTGCGCGTCCTGGCTGAGGTCGATGGATGCGTTCTCCGTCCCGCCGTTGCCGGCGACGGCGGCGTTGAGCCCGAAGGCCCCGGCAGCGACGGCAGCGGTGGCCCCGGCGGCCGTGATGGTCTGCCAACGTGAGACGTGCTTCATGGTGTGCTCCTAGCGGGAGAGAGAGCTTGCACCGGACGGTGGTGCCGTCCGCTTGAGGGAACGGTGCCACCCGGACCTGAACGCCAGGTGGGAACACACTGAGAGCTCTCTCAGGGCTCGCAGGCCCGTCAGCCCGCCGGATCGAGCAGCAACTTGCCGATGCTGCGTCGCTCACGCAGGTCGCGATGGGCCGTGGCCGCTTCGGACAGCCCGTAGGTGGCGCCAACCACGGGCCGCAGGGATCCCGCAGCGGTCAACTCCAGCAACTCCTGCATGGGGCCATCCAGGTAGCGCGCAGGATCCGCCATGCAGTGCGCCAGCCAGAACCCGATGACCCCTCGCGACCGGCCCATCAACTCGCCCAGATCGACCTTCGACGGTGCGGTCCGCGATGCCATCCCGAAGAACGCCAGCCGTCCGAACGGGGCCAGGGCCGCCAGGCTCTGGTCGGTCGTACGGCCCCCGACCATCTCCAGGACGACGTCGACCTTCCGGCCGCCGTTGGCGTCCTGTAGCGCCGACTTCAAATCGGGTTCGGCGGCATCGACCGTTGCATCGGCGCCCAGATCGACCGCCAGCTGCCGCTTCTCCTCCGTGGACGCGACCGCGATCACGCGACCGGCGCCGAACACCTTCGCCAGCTGGACGGCCAGCGTTCCCACGCCTCCGGCAGCTGCGTGGACGACCACCGATTCCCCATCGGCGAGCTTGGCGGAGGTCCGCAACAGGTGCCAGGCGGTCAGTCCCTGGAGTACCAGGGCCAGCGCCTGTCCGTCGTCGACGTCGTCGGGTACCTCGAACGAGAAGGCGTCGGCGGCGGCCACCTTCTCCGCGTATCCGCCACCACCCAGCAGCGCGACGACCCGCAGGCCGTCTGGCGTCATCCCGACGGCTTCCGCACCGGGAACCATCGGCAGTTCCGCCGGCGCCAGGTAGCTGTTCTCGACCTGATGCGTGTCGGCGTAGTTCAGTCCGGCCCGACGGACGTCCAACACCGTCATGCCGGGTCCGGCCTGTGGCTCCGGCTGGTCGTCGACGAGCTCCAGGACCTCTGGACCGCCGAATTCGGTGATACGGATGGCGCGCAAGACTGCTTCTCCCTGGTGTGGGTGGTCCCTCAACGCTGATGCGAGAGGGAGCTAGTTTTCCTCTACGTTGCGATCCAACTCCGCTCCGGCTGACCGGGAGCCTACGTGGAGCCACGCGGCCAGCTGATCGTCAGATCAGGTCGGTGGTACGCGCGTCGACGGCGGCGAGTAGTGCGTCAGCGTCCGCGACGATGGCCACGCCATGCGCGCCGCCGCCGACGGAGACAACTCCGCTGCCAGCGATGGAGTGATCGGCCAGGACCGGCCAGGACCGGCTGGCACCGAGCGGCGTGATCGTCCCGCGTTCGTAGCCGGTGACCTCCCGCGCCACCTCGGCATCCGGCATCGACAGCCGTGATACCCCCAGGTACGCGCGGAGCTTGGGCCAGTCGATCTGGGCTGGGCCAGGCACGAGCACCAAAAGGAAGTCGTCGTCGGCGCGGCGTACGACCAGGGTCTTGAGGAGCTGCCCCGGCGGAATACCGATGCGTTCCGCTGCTTCCTGGGCATTGCGGGCACGTTCGATGACCCGTACCTCGTGGTCCAGACCCCGGGCGACTGCGGCCTGCGTGGCACGCGTCAGCGGCGCGTCTTCGTCGGACGCCATCACGGGTGCAACAACAACTTGCCGGTGGTGGTGCCCGACTCCAGGTCGGCGTGGGCGCGTCCCGCCTCGGCCAGCGGATACTGCCCATGCACCTTGAGGTGCAACTGCCCGGTGCGGATCAGGTCGAACAGTGCCGTCGCACGCCACGTCAGCTCGTCCGGTGTCGCCGTGTACGCGCCCAGGGTCGGACGGGTCACGTACAACGATCCCCTCCCGGCCAGCCACCGCAGGTCGAACGGCGGCACGGGGCCCGACGCGTTGCCGAACATCACCAGCAGCCCGCGTGGGCGCAGCGAATCGAGCGAGTCTTCGAAGGTGTCGGCGCCGACAGAGTCGTAGACCACGTCCACCCCCTGCCCGTCGGTCAACTCCCGCACCTTCGCGGGCACGTCCACGTCCCGGTAGAACACGATCTCGTCGGCCCCAAGCGCCACCACCTGCTCGGCCTTCTCCGCCGTGGACGTGCAGGCAAGCACCCGGGTACCTCGACGTTTCGCGAGCTGGACCAGCAACCGCCCGACCCCGCCGGCCGCCGCGTAGATCAACACGGTGTCGTCGTCGGTCAGCGTGGTGGTCGATTGCGACAGGTAGTGCGCGGTCATTCCCTGCAGCATCACGGCTGCGGCGCTCTCCAGGGGCACATCGTCGGGGACGGGCACCACCTGCTCCTCAGGGGCGGCGAGGTAGGTCGCATAGGACCCCCGGACGCCGGCCCAGGCCACGCGGTCCCCGACGTTGCGCGAGGTGACCTCGGACCCGACCGCGACCACCGTCCCGGCACCCTCCAGGCCCAACCCGGTGGGCAGGTCCAGGGGATACAGGCCGCTGCGGTGGTAGGTGTCGATGAAGTTCACACCGGCAGCGCCCACTTCGACCACGACGTCCGTCGGGCCGGCCGTCGGGTCATCGACCTGAGCGACGTGCAGGACCTCCGGGCCTCCGATCTGATCGAAGCGGATGGCGTCCATGACGGGCCTTTCGTCGGTTCGCCCTTCAGTGCGTGCCCCCGACCGTAGTCGTTGCTGTGTGGCTGCAGTAGCGTGCCGGCGGCCCGCGCATCGGAGTCATCGTCGCCCCCACCCTCGCGCTCATCGCCCACGACGCCCGCAAGGACGATCTGGTCGCGTTCGCGCGCCGGCGGAAGGTGGACCTGGCGCGTTTCTCCCTGATCGCCACCGGCACCACGGGCGGCCGACTCATCGATGACGTCGGCCTCGATGTCGAGGCGCTGTTGTCCGGCCCGGTCGGGGGCGACGTGCAGATCGGCGCGCGCATCCTCGACGGTGATGTTGTGGGAGTGCTGTTCCTTCGCGACCCGATGACCGCGCATCCCCACGAGCCCGACATCCAGGCGCTGTTGAAGCTGTGCGATATCCACGGGGTACCGCTGGCCACCAACGAGGTCACCGCCGAGCTGGTCCTCGACGGTCTGCTTCGCTCCGGCGCCGACGACGCTGCCACCCGTCGCGACGATTGACGGCGCTGGCGTCCTGGGAGGCTCCAGGCGCCGCGCCATGCCGCAGGTCCCCGGGTGGTCGCTGCGCCGCGGGGTGCCGTAGCCTCGCGGTCATCGTGTCGCGGGCTGTCCTTCGCGACCTCAGGAGCTTGCCCCGTGACCAGTGAGTTCACCGGCGTCGTCGACGTCCGCGACCGCCTGACCGAAGCGGGCTACCTCGTCGACGAATCCATCGAGACGGTGGTCTACCTCGCGGAACGCCTGCAGAAGCCGGTCCTGGTCGAAGGCCCGGCAGGGGTCGGCAAGACGGAGCTGGCCAAGGCGGTGGCTGGCGCCCGTGGTGCCGAACTGGTGCGCCTGCAGTGCTACGAAGGGCTGGACGAAGCCAAGGCGCTGTACGAGTGGAACTACAAGAAGCAACTGTTGCGGATCACACACGCCCGCGGCGGTGACGCGGCCGGCGGCGAGGACTGGGACGAGGTCGAGGACGACCTGTTCGGGGAGGACTACCTGCTCGAGCGCCCTCTGCTCCGGGCCCTGCGCAACACCCGGGACACGGTCCTGCTCATCGACGAGGTCGACAAGGTCGATTTCGAGTTCGAGGCCCTGCTGCTGGAGATTCTCTCCGACTTCCAGATCACCATTCCGGAACTGGGCACGGTGACCGGCACGCACCATCCGTTCGTCGTGCTGACCTCCAACAACACCCGCGAGCTCTCGGAAGCGCTGAAACGGCGCTGCCTGTATCTCTATCTCGACTACCCCACGGTCGAGCGTGAGAAGCAGATCGTGATGTCTCGGGTCCCTGAGGCTCCGGAGCAGCTCGCCGATCAACTGGTGCGGATCGTCCGGTCGTTGCGCCAGCTGGAGCTCAAGAAGCCACCGTCGATCTCGGAGACGCTCGACTGGGCCCGCACCCTGCTGGCCCTCGGCTACGAGCATGTGGACGAGCAGGTTGCCAAGAGCACCATGAACGTGTTGCTGAAGTACCAGCAGGACGTCGTCAAGGCCACCGGACACCTGCGGCTTCCTCCGCGGCCGGAGATGAACTGAGTGCAGAGGATCGCGCGCCGATGAGCGCCGCCGATCCGGGACCGGGCCCCGGCGCGACCGGCCACATCGACCCGATGTCCTCGGACAAGCGGGTCCTGATCATCGGGCTGGTCTCGATGGTGATCCTGTTGGCCATCGGTGTCACGGGTGCGGCCCTGTTCACCGGATCGGCCTGCGCGGATACCGAGCCGACCGCGGTCGCGCCTGGGGCCGGATCGGATGCGGCGGTCCCGTTGTTGCGGGACCTGCTCACGGACGAGGACCCGGGCTTCCTGCAGAACCTCGAGGTGGCCCTGGATGACCTGGAGGCACGGCTCGGCCCCGTCCAGGGTGCGGTCGACGTCACGGGGGCAGACGCGCTGGCCGCCCTGGACGATGGCCGGGTCGCCGCCGTCGGTGAACGAACGAGCGTGATCGCCGCCGACGGTGCGTCGGTCGACATCGCCGCGACCTTCGCCGACCCGGGCCGGGTACTCGGCAGTGGGCGCACCCTGTTCACCACCGCGCTGATCAACGACCTCACGGGGCAGGTGGACGCCTTTGCGGTGCTGAACGACGATCTGGAGGCCCAGACGTGCGTGGACACCGCCGTGGTCGGTGAACCGTTCGCCTTCCACCTGGACGCGGGCGGGGGCGAGTTGCTGCTGTTCCGTGTCGAAGAGGACTCGGCCGAACCACAGATCGAGCTGCGCGGCGCGGACGGACGCATCTGGATCCAGCCGTTGCAGATCCCCACGGCACCTCCGGGGATCCTGGCCGAGCGGGTGACGGCGGCGCTGGCCGATGACGCTGTGGTCGTGTCGCGTCGCATCATCCCGGGCGATACGGATCCTGCCATGACGGCGCACGAGCGGGGGGACGGCTCGGAGCGCTGGCGGGTGGCAGCCGACGACATCTTCGGTCGTTTCGGGGACGGCGTGCCCCTGTGGTTGGACACTGTGGCGGTCATCGACCGCCTGGCCGTCGTGGGTGTCTCCCGCGAGATCGAGGGTGGCGACGATCGGGAGGTCTTCGCCGCCGTGGCCGTGGACGTCGACGACGGATCCATTGCCTGGGACGCGGAGTTCGACGCGCCGGCTCAGGACATCGCGGGTGCCTCGGGAAACAGCGAGGTGGTCGCGATCGCCCGGGACACCGGCGGACGGACCGAACTGCTCAGCCTGGCGCGTGAGGATGGCGCGTTGGTGGAGGCCTTCGAACCGCTGCTGGGTGCGGAG
>JBDNIX010000057.1:0-10010 GCA_041688045.1 Nitriliruptoraceae bacterium | reverse complement strand
GTGATCGCACTGGGCGCGTCGCCGGGGCGCTTGGTCGCGATCGCCCAGCCGCACGACAGGCCGTCGCCCAGTTGAAGCTCGTCCGCACGGTAGCTGAGCCGGTGCGTGATTCGATCGAGGTCCTCCGGCTCGACACCTTCCACGACCAGGCAGAACTCGTCACCGCCCAACCGGGCCGCGAGAACTCCGGGGAGCAGGCCGGCCTCGGTGGACAGCAGCATCGCCACGTCACGCAGCAATCGGTCACCCGCGTCGTGCCCATGGTCGTCATTGACGGACTTCAGGCCGTTGACGTCGCAGATCACCACCGCCACGGGCGTTCGCAGACGGTCCCGTTCGAACACCGCCTCCAGCCGGTCGTCGACCGCGCGACGGTTGCCGAGCCCGGTCAGCCCGTCCCGGTACGCGAGCTCGTGCAGTTCGTTGCGATCCTCGATCCGGCCCAGGGTGGCGCCGAGCAATCCTCCGAGCGCTTCGCCGAGAGCGAGGTCCTGGGCGTCGAAGGGCGGTCGCCGAGATTCGCGCACGACGGACAACATGCCCCACATGCTCCCGTCCACGACCAACGGCACGATGATGACCGACTGTTTACCCAGCGCACGCAACAGTGCGCGGATCGGGGCACCGACTCCCTGATCGTCGACCTCACCGCTCCACGCGGTGGCCCGGTCGGGCGCGAGCGAGAGCTGGGGGAAATCGCTGAGGCGGTAGGTCTCATCATGCGGCCGCTCGAGTTCCCAGCTGGCCAGATCGCCGACGTTTCTCAGGATCCGCAGCAGACCGTGTTCGTGTTCCACCCGCCCGATCGTCGCGCTGTCACCCTCCAGGGCTTCCAGGCCGACGTGGGTGACCACCTCGATCACGTCGTCCCGGGACGCGGCCGCGGCCAGGCGTCGGCCGGCGTGCGCCAACGCCGCCAACCGTCGATATGACCCCTCGTCGGTCACGACCCTTCGTACCTCGCCTGCAGCCACGTCTGCGCCGCGTCGTCAGAGAACCTCTCCGACGACATCGGCACGCAGCCCCAGTTGCTTCAGTGATCGGCCCGTTCCCAGTCTTCGGGTTCCTCGGCGAACGGGTCGTCCCGCAGGTACTCGCGCATCTCGAGCACGACATCCTCGTCCAGATCGGCGACCAGCCGCGTACCGGTCTCGTGGTGCTCCTCATCGATCACCTGTCCGCGGCGGTGGGCCATCGCGACCAGATCCTGGCGGGCGTACGGGATCTGCGCTTCGACCCGGTAGCGGTCGACCGGCAGCCGTTCACTGATCCGGTCGATCAGCGCCTCGACGCCGGATCCCGTCCATGCCGACACCCTCACGACCTCGGTGTCCAACCCGCCCTCGACCCGGCGCACGAGCGCTTCAAGCGCCTCGGGGTCGGCCTGGTCGATCTTGTTGAAGACCAGCTGCTGCGGGACCTCGTCCGCACCGATCTCCTCCAGGACCTCCTGCACGGCCATGATCTGCGCCTCGGCCTCCGGATGTGCCGCATCGACGACGTGGACCAACAGGTCCGCCACGGCCGACTGCTCCAGCGTCGAGGTGAAGGCCTCGACGAGCCCGTGCGGCAATTTGCGCACGAACCCGACCGTGTCGGTCAGCACCACACGGCGACCATCCGGCAGGGGCAGGCGCCGCACGGTCGCATCCAGGGTCGCGAAGAGCTTGTCCTCGACCAGCACGTCGGCGCCGGTCAATCGATTCAACAACGACGACTTCCCCGCATTGGTGTAGCCGACGAGGGCCACGGTCTGGACGCTCTTGCGTTCCCGTTCGGCGGACTTGGTCCGACGGATACGCCGGAACTCCTTCAGGTCCCGTCGCAGCTTGGCGACCCGGCGCATGATCCGCCGACGGTCCACCTCCAGCTGGGTCTCACCGGGTCCACGCCCACCGATCCCCGCTCCCCCGGCGACCCGTCCACCGGCCTGGCGGGACAGTGCGGCCCCCCAACCTCTGAGTCGAGGCAGCAGGTAGGTCAACTGGGCGAGCTCGACCTGCGCCGTGCCCTCCTTGGACGTCGCGTGCTGCGCGAAGATGTCCAGGATGACGATGGTGCGGTCCAGGACCTTCTGCTTGATGATCTCCTCGAGCGTGCGCTGCTGCGCCGGAGCAAGATCGTCATCGAAGACGACGGCGTCGGCGCCGTGTGCGGCGACCAGGTCGCGCAGCTCATCCACCTTGCCCCGGCCGAGGTAGGTCGCCGTGTCGGGTGCGTCGCGACGCTGGATGACCCGGTCGACGACCTCTGCGCCGGCGGTGTCCAGCAGGCTGGTCAGCTCGTCGAGCGAGGCCTCGACGTCGGCGGTGCTACGGCCGGGGAGCTGGACCCCAACGATGACCGCCGCCTCGACGCGTCGGATGATGTCGACGCCCTCGCGGGGTGCGCCGTCCCCGATGACCTCGCGCTGACGGCGCCGCTGGGCAGCACGCGTCAACTGGTCATCGGACAGGCCGTCGGTCAGGTCGGTGCTGAGGGTGGTGTGACGTTGATCGGGCAGTTGCGTCACCTCGGATCGAGTTCGCCGCGTTGTGCGGCCGCGAGCCATGTGGCATCGAGGTGGCCCGTGGCCACCTCGACCGCTGGGCCGGTCATGAGCACCGTGCCGCCGGCATCATGGTCGATCGTGAGCACTCCGCCGGGGAGACGAACGTCGACCCGCCGTCGGAGCGCCCCCTGCCGTTGCAGGGCCACGACGGCCGCACATGCGCCGGTACCACAGGCCGCCGTCTCGCCGACACCGCGCTCCCAGACCCGCAGGTTGATCGTCCGGTCGTCGACGACCTGCGCGAAACCGATGTTGGCCTTCGCCGGAAAGCGGGGATGGGTCTCCAAGCGGGGGCCGAGTTCGGTGACCGGCGCGCTCGTGACGTCCTCGACCTGCAGGACGCCGTGGGGGTTACCCATGGACACGACAGCCAGGGCGACCGTGGTGCCGTCGTCCAACTCCACGTCGTGGACGGTCGACTCCGGGTCGTCGGCCTCGAACGGGATGTCGGCGGGCGTCAGGATCGGAGGGCCCATGTCCACGGTGACCCGGGCGACCCGGCCGTCGTCACCACACGTGACCGTCACCGCCTTGACCCCGGCACGCGTCCCGATGCGCAGCACACCGTGGTCGTCCGGAGCGACAAGGTTGCGGTCCGCGACGTACTTGGCAACGACCCGGATACCGTTGCCGCACATCTCGGCGGTGGACCCGTCGGCGTTGCGATGGTCCATGAACACCTGCGCCTCGCCCTGACCGGGCGCGATCCGCAGCACCCCGTCGGCACCGATCCCCCGCCGTCGGTCCGACAGTGCGCAGGCGAGCGCCGCCGACAGTTCGTGTCGGTCGTCCAGATCCGCGAGGACGACGAAGTCGGTCGCGGTGCCGGGCGCCAGGGTGTACTCCATCGTATCCAGGGTACGTGGTGCGGGCCACGACGTCTGTGCGGCAAACGACCACGGCACGACCATCACGGCACGACCTCGGGTCACCTCGCGGCGGGCCTGCGCTGCGCCGCCGCGGCCTCCTCGGTCGTGCAGCGGGGGTCGGAACGAAACCACGACCGTTGCCGCCGCGCGTACCGCCACGTCCGTGTCGCGATCGCCGTCGGCAGGTCAGCAGAGGCAGCGGTGCCATCGAGGACCGCAAAGGCCTCCGCGTAGCCGATGGCCTGGTGCGCCGTGCGCGACAGCGGCTGGTGAAGCGTCCGTAGGCGCGCCGCTTCGTCCAGCAGGCCGTCGGCGACCATGGCCGCGGCCCGTTCGTGGATCGCCGCCCGCAGCACCTCGGCAGGCGGTTCGAGGTAGGCCACCTCGAGGTCGCTGTAGATCGAGACGTAGTCGTCCCACGCGTCGTCGAAACCGGAGAAGGGCTTGCCGGTCAACTCGATGACCTCCAGCGCTCGGATCGTGCGTCGCACGTTCGGCGGGTCGATTCGGGCCGCAGCGGCCGGATCCTGCACGAGCAGCCGGGCGTGGGCGCCCTCGGGATCCTGCTGCCACTCGGTCGCGAGCCGCTCGCGCACGCTGGAGTCGGTGGGCGGGAAGGCCAGGTCATCGACGACCGCGCGCCAGTACAACCCGGCCCCCCCGACCAGCAGCGGAGTTGCGCCGCGGTCCCGGATCTGGTCGATCGTCGCACGGGCCCGCTGACGGAACTGGGCGACCGTCAGTTCCTCCCAGGGGTCGAGCACGTCGATGAGATGGTGCGGAACCGCGACGCGGTCCTCGGGCGAGAGCTTGGCCGTCCCGACGTCCATCCCGCGGTAGACCGTGAAGGCGTCGATGGCAACGATCTCCGTTGGCTGCCCGCGGTCGATCCGTTGGCGTGCGACCGCCAGGGCCACGGTCGACTTGCCCGCCGCCGTCGGGCCAACGATCGCCAGGGTGGCCATCGATCAGCCCGCAACGATCTGGCCGACACCCTTGGGAGCGAGGTAGCGGACCTGCGGGAACTCGATGTCGGCACCTCGAGCCAGGGTGAGGGCGACGGTGACCGGGGCCCAGCCCCGCGCGTGAACGCGCTCGGCTTCGTCGGGACCCAGCGCGCCCAGCGCTTCCGGGTCCACGCTGCGCACGGCAGCGACCGCCCGGGCATCCCAGTCAGCGGCACCCTCGACGAGGTAGCCGGGGCTGGAGGCGTCGAGCGTGGCGGCCAGGTCACCGGCGGCGACGACCACGACGTCGCGCTCAACGGCCGCGATGGCACCGGCCAGGCCCATGGCGATCCCGCGCAGGCCGGAGGCGTTGGCCCGCCGGGGCACGGTCACGGGGGCGAGCGTGGCATCCGGGTGATGGGCGGCAAGGAGCAGCGCCAACACCGCGGCATCGCCGTGCAACCGATCGCTGCGTACGCGCGGCGCCTGGCCGCGCGCCGACACGGCGGCGATCAGGTCCCCATCGATGCGCACCTTCTCGGCGACCTGGGGCAGGCCGTACGACGCCAGGGAAGCAACCGACGCGTCGATCACCAGAGACTCGTCGCCGGCCAACAGCATGAGCACCGTCGCCGTCGGCGGGAGCCCTTCCAGGATGTCGGCGACCAGGTGCCGGAGCGTGGTGGTCGACGCGACGAACTCCTCCGGCTGGGCTGGTGACGCCTCCGGAACTAGCAGGGGTGCCGCCGGGACGACAGCTACAGCGACGAGTGGCACGAAGCTCAGCTGCCCGACGATGCGAGCACCGGCAGCGTCCGTGCCGGCGCGGCCGCGGTCACGGGCGCGTCCGCGGGCAGCGACCACCCGTGTCCATGCGCCATGGCCGTCGCGGCCGCCCGCCCGGCAGCGGTCCGACGGATCGAGGTGGCGGCGTCGGCGATGGCGTAGTTGGTCGCTGCCTCGATGACCCTGGCCTGGACGAGGTCGCCGGGAGCGAAGTCGGGTTCCTGGCCCGGCGCGAGTGACGGAGCGGGCAGATGCACCAGGTGGTGGCCACGGGTCCGGCCCGACCAACGCGTGACGTCACTCTTGGACGGGGATTCGATGAGCAGTTCCTGGGTGGTTCCCACGAGCCGCTGATGGGCTTCCAGGGAATGCTGACGCACGAGTGGCTCCAGGCGGCCGTACCGGTCCTTCATCACGTCGGGGGCGATGAACTCCGCCGTCCGGTCGGCAGCGGGAGTGCCAGGGCGCGGGGAGTACTGGAACGTGAAAGCCTGGTCGAACCGCACCTGGTCGACGACGTCGAGCGTGGCCTGGAAGTCGGCTTCCGTTTCGCCCGGGAACCCGACGATGATGTCGGTGGTCAGAGCCGCGTCGGGCAGGAGCTCCCGGGTGCGCTCCACCAGGGTGAGGAAGCGACGCTGCCGGTAGGAACGACGCATCTCGCGCAGGACCCGGTCAGACCCGGATTGCAACGGCAGGTGGAGGTGAGGCATCACGTTGGGCGTGTCCGCCATCGCCTGCAGGACATCTTCGGTGAAGTCCCGGGGATGCGGCGAGGTGAACCGGACGCGCTCGAGACCGTTGATCTGCCCGAGTTCGCGAAGGAGGTTCGCGAACTGGCTGGCGCCGGCCAGGTCGCGGCCGTAGGAATTGACGTTCTGGCCCAGCAGCGTGATCTCGATGACGTCGTCGGCCACCAACGACTGCACCTCGGTCAGGATGTCGCCGATGCGCCGCGAGCGTTCCGGGCCACGCAACGACGGCACGATGCAGAACGTGCAGGAGTTGTTGCAGCCGACCGAGATCGAAACCCAGGCGTGATGGCGGACCGACCGCTTGGCCGGGAGGGCCGACGGGAAGGTCTCCAGTTGTTCAACGAGTTCGACGACGGGCACCTCGGCCGAGTCGACGTTCGCGAGCAGCGCGGGCAGGTTCGCCAGATTGTGCGTGCCGTAGACGACGTCCACCCACGGCGCTTTGTCCGCGACGACCGCGCCGTCTTTCTGCGCAAGGCACCCGCCGACCACGATCGTGAGGTCCCCCCCGTCGGCCTGCCGGTCCATCTTGAGACTTCGCAGGTGACCGAGGGTGCCGTACAACCGGTTGTCGGCGTTCTCGCGCACGGCGCAGGTGTTGAGCAGCACCAGGTCGGCGTCCTGCTCGCTGTCGGCACGTCGATAGCCGAGGGTTTCGAGCATGCCGGCGGCGCGGCCGGAGTCGTGCTCGTTCATCTGGCACCCGAAGGTGCGGATGAAGTAGGTACGGGGCATCGATGTGTCTTCGTCGCCGGGTGTTGGTCAGGGCCTGTGGAGGGTAACCCCCGGCCCGGTCAGCGAGCGGCGGTGGTGAACGTGTCCCGTTCCTCGTGATGCTCCCGGTACCGACGATCCCGATTGGTCCCGCGACCGTTGGCGACGAAGACCACAGCGACTGCGCCGACGATCGCCGCGGAAACCCCACCACCGGGCGTCACGAAGAAGACCGCCGTCAGGGCCGCCAGGACGGCGTAGCCGAACCATGCGCGCAACACCGATCGACCCACGAACAGGGCGGTGGCGATCGCCAGGCCGGGAACGCCGATGAGGACCCAGGTCTGCAGCACGTCCATGGTTCACCCTTGCCGTCGCTGACCACGAAAGCCTACCGCCCGAGGTGGGGCGGCCTCAGTGTCCGGCGGTTCGTTCCGGATCCCGGGTCGCGAACACGGCATCACGAGCGACCTTGCGAGCAAGGCCTTCCGGATAGCCCCGTCGGGCGACGAACGCCGCGACCCGTCGGAACGCGGTCTCGGTCGGGAGCGCGGTCAGGGCAGCCGCCTTGCCCTGGGCGACCGCGAAGGCTGCGGCCTGCGGATCCTCGGATTCGGCTGCGGCCAGTGCGTCGTCGAGCACGGCGGCGTCGAAGCCCCGGTCGCGCAGATCTCGCCGGATGCGTGCCGCGGCATGCCCTTTTGCGCGGCGTTCCTCCACGAGTGCACCGGCCATCGCGACGTCGTCGACGAGCCGTTCGCGACGGGCGCGGTCGATCGTCTGGTCGATGACGGCAGCTGGCCAGCCCCGCTCAGCGAGCTTGGTGCGCACACGGCCTTCGGCCTGCGGGGCGACGGCGGTCGATCGGCGCACGAAGGCTGTGGCTTCGGCGACGTCATCCTCGAGGTGGCGCCGGCCCGGATCCGGCAGCACCCGACCTTCGGCGGCGGCAAGTTCAGCGTCCGCCGCCGATTGAGCCGCAAGGCGGTGTGCCTCGCGTGTACTGACTCCGGGAACGTCCGGGGCCTCTCCACCAGTCGATGGACGCTCACCGACGGGTGCAGCTGCAGGGTGCACGGGGTCACCGGCAGGCGCGTGGTCACTGGCGGGCACAGCTTCGCCGGGTGGATCCGTCTGAACCCGGATGGGTTCCCGCTGGATCCCGCGTTCGGCGAGCCAGGCCTCGGCATCGCGTGGCATGGTCCCCAGCCTCCTACGCGTCGTCGTCGAGGTCGTCTTCCTCGACGACCTCCTCGATGGCGAGCGGGTTGACCCCCAGCTTGTCCTTGACCTTCTTCTCGACCTCGAGGGCGATGTCGACGTGCTCCTTGAGGAAGGTCCGCGCGTTCTCCTTGCCCTGCCCCAGCTGCTCGCCGTCGTAGGTGTACCAGGCACCCGCCTTGCGGATGATGCCTTCGTCCACACCCACGTCGATCAGCGAGCCTTCGCGCGAGATCCCTTCGCCGTAGATGATGTCGAACTCCGCTTGACGGAACGGCGGTGCGACCTTGTTCTTCACGACCTTGACCCTCACCCGGTTGCCAACCGCGTCGGTCCCATCCTTCAACGTCTCGATGCGCCGCACGTCCAGCCGGACCGACGAGTAGAACTTCAAGGCCCTCCCACCGGGGGTGGTCTCCGGGCTGTTGTGCACCACGATGCCGTCAGCCAGGTAGGCGTGCGTCCCCTCGATCTCCAGATCGAAGCGATGCGTGTGTCCGCCGTTGGGCGGGCCGGCTTGGATGCCAACCACCGGCATCGGCACGGCGACATCCCGTGGTTCGACGAACTCGGGTTGCACGTCGAACCGGTCGCGGAAGCGCGGGAGCAGCTTGTAGGCCATCGACGGGTGGACGAAGGGCGCCACCAGGGCGTGAAGCTTGGCGGTCTCGGCCGTCGGGAAGTGCAGGATGGCGTTCCCACCCCGCTCGACGAGACGGGCGTGGATGTCCCAGGTGTCGGCGAGGTGGTCCCGGAGACGTTGACGCGAGGTCTGCTCCATCGCCTGCACACAGATCTCACTGCGGCCGGAACCTCCTTCGGTGCGTTTCTGCAGTCCCTTCGGACGTAGGGAGAAGGATCCGTCATCCTGATACCAGAGCGCGATCGACAGGGGCGTGAGCGCCTTCAGGTAGTCCCAGCTGAGCACCTTGTGCTCGCCGAGGTAGACAGCCTGGCGCAGTTCGGCGAGCTCAACGAGTGCCTGGACATCGTGGAAGACCGCGCCCGCCTCGTTGGTCGAGCGCGAGACCCGGAGATTGCCGAACAGCGACGCCTTGAAGTCGGCGTACTCGGCCTGCTTCGCACCGTGACCGATCCGAAACCTCGCACCGTGACCACTCCGCGACGACGACAGGGCGCCATCCCCCATCAGTGATCCGAGGATCGTCTGCCACTGCAGGGGGGACAGGCGATGTTGCACCCGCTGGAGGACCTGATCACCCACGGTCAGATCACCCGCGTGCACCCACCCGTGCGGGGTCGAGATGAGGTGGTTGGCGGTCACGGCGAAGTGCGCGCGGCCATGTCCGCTCCCTCGGGCGACCGTGAACCGCAGAAACTCGTCCGTCACCCCGTTGTCGAACCAGTTGACCACCTTCCGTGGGACGAACTCGTCCCGAGCGACGTCGTAGGACAGCACCTCGACGGGGAGCTTCTGGTGGACGATCTTGCCGATCTTCTCCTGGGTGCCGTCGGCCAGGGTGACCCGTGTGTCGTAGGAGAAGCACCCGAACATCACCCCGATCTTTTCGCGGAGCTGGTTGATGAAGACCGCCGTGGTGTTGGAACGCTTGATCGAACCGGACAGCTTGCGCAGCGCCTGGCTCATCAGCCGGGCCTGCAGGCCGACGTGACTGTCGCCCATCTCGCCCTCGATCTCCGCCTTGGGCGTCAGCGCCGCAACGGAGTCGATCACCACGATGTCCACGGCGTTGGAGCGGATCAGCATGTCCGCGATCTCCAGCGCCTGCTCACCGGTGTCGGGCTGCGAGACCAGCATCTCGTTGATGTCGACACCCAGTGCCTTGGCGTACTGCGGGTCGAGCGCGTGCTCCGCGTCGATGAACGCCGCGATCCCGCCGGCCTTCTGCGCCTCGGCGATCACGTGCAGGGCCACGGTGGTCTTGCCGGAGCTCTCCGGTCCGAAGATCTCCACGACCCGCCCGCGCGGCAGTCCACCGATCCCGAGCGCGATGTCCAGCGACAACGCCCCGGTGGGTATCGCCGCGACGTTGACCGCCGCCGCGTCACCGAGCCGCATCAGCGACCCCTTGCCGAACTGCTTCTCGATGTTGGCCAGTGCGAGATCCAGGGCCTTGTCGCGGTCCACGTCGTCCTCCAGGTTCCAGGTGCTGCTGGTCACGTACTGCTGGTCGGGTACTGCCGG
>JBDNIX010000360.1:0-6830 GCA_041688045.1 Nitriliruptoraceae bacterium | reverse complement strand
CAGCGAGGGGATGATGCCCATAGTGACACCGTGGCTCGCGAGGTGATCGGCGGAGTCGTGCGGCCTGCGGCACCGACGATCCTAGATTTCGGAGCCGAGGTCGGCCGCAGCCGTTGGCGCCCGACCCGCCGTCGCTCGAACGAAACCGGAGGCCCTCAGCTACCGGATCCGTTGCTTGGGATCAGCCAGCGTCGGTCACGTTGACTGTCACGCAGCCGCTGACCGAGTCGTACTCGTCGGCAGAGGCTGAGTCGGTAGTTGCCAGCGTTACCGTAACGGTCTCATGCTCGGTGTTAGCCACCGCCTCCGTCGGGGCCGTCACCGTCACGACCTGGGGGGTGTCCCAGTTCGCGGCGGTGAACGTCAGCGTCGCCGGGGACACCGTTGCGGAGTTGGGCGTGCCCGAAGTGACCGTGATGACCACACTCAGACGTCGGCTCCGAGTTGAGCTCAACCGAGAAGGTCTCGCTTGTGCTTCCCTCGGTCACATCAACCGGATCGCCAACCACTGTCAGACCAGGGACGAGCGTCGCCGGAGCGCTCTCGTTGACATCCAGAGTGGTGTCAGCCGAGGTGGCCAAGTCCCACTCGCCACCACCGGCGGTGGTGAAGCCGGTGACCAGAGTGATCTCGGCGGGGTAGTTGAAGGTCGTCGTCGGTGTGGCATCAACAGTGACAGTGAGCACCTCATTGGCGGCGTAGATTTCGCCGTCGATGACGACTGCAGCCGCGTTCTGGCTCAGCGTGAAGTCACCAGCCGTGGTGACGTCAACGGTGTCGCCGTCTACAACACGGATGGCAGCGGTGCCGATCGTGACAGGCTCGTCGAACAGGATCCGCCACTCGTCGCCGTTGGAAACGGTGCCCTGCTCGTCGAACGCACCAACACCAGCGTCGGTGATGACGGTGACGTCATTCGACACTGCGTCGAGCGTGTCACCGGCAACCAGCGTCGTGGCCGACATGCCAGAGGCCAGCGTGACCTCGGCCGACTCGTCGCCGTCAAGCACGGTCGTCACGTTGTACGTGTACTCCGTCTCAGCGATCAGACCAGTGTCCTCGAACGTGTTGGTCGTGCCGGTGTCTGTGTCGCCAGCAGCGTCGACCGTGCCGATGAGCGTGAAGTCGGCGGCCAGCGTGATGCCGGCGTCGTCAAACGCGCCCTCGTAGCGGTAGACGTTGTAGGAATCGACGCCAGTGACCTCATCGAACGTCACGTCGACGGTCGAGGAGCTCGTCGCAACAGCGGCCACGTTGGCGGTCGCTGCCGGGGCCAGGTCGTCGATGCAGAACGTCGACGCACCGTTGGTGGCGTTGCCGTCGTTCTCGTTGATGTAGCTGCTCTGCGGGTTGAGGAGGTCATCCCCAGTGGACAGCGCAGCCTCGAATGCCGCCTGCGAGACGGTGTCGCAAGCCGCCCCGTCCAAGATCTGGAACGTGTCAGCAGCGGAGTAGTAGGTGGAGCCGGCGGCCTGGAAGTAGTTCATCGACTTGTTGACCGAGGTGATGGCCTGGTCAGCACCTGGGGCGCCATCAGCAGCCTCGGCACTGATCCAAGTGATCGAGCCACCAACAGCGAAGTCCTCGGTCGGGAGTCCGTCAGCGTCGACGTCAAGGGCGTTGTCGCCCGTGGTCTCGGCGTCAAGCCACACGACCGGAGTCACGTTCGCCGCGAGCTCGGAGTCGACCAGGAAGGTCGCCGACGTGCCCGAGGCGGTGAAGGTCTGAGCGTCGGTCTGGTCCGTGGCCGAACCGTCGATCTGCTCGATTGCGGCGTCGGTGCCACCGATGCCGTCCGCGAGGCTGTCAGAGCCAGCGTCTGCGAAGGAGATGGTGCCGTCGGTGTCAGTCACGTTGTCGGTGACGACCAGTGCGACGTTGTACTCGGTGGCGTCGGTCAGACCGGCAACCGTGTACTCACGCGAACCGGTGTTGTCCGTGGCAGCGGACGCAACAGCGTCAGCAGCTTCGGACGGCGTCACCGTGAACGTCTGGGTACCAGTGGCGAGCCCGGCAGCCTGGCCCACTTCTCCGGCGACATCGTCCAGACGAACGCGAGCACCATCGGCTGGGTCCATTCCACGACCGTGGAGCCGAGGATGACGCCGTGCTCGGCGAGCGTGTCTGTGATGAGGTCGTCACGTCCTCGCTCGACGAGCCAGACGGCGATGCTCCACCCCGGCTGTCTCTGCAGGTCCCCCACCGGTAGACGCAACGTTCGACGCTTGCCTGTGTCGGGACGCGGGCTGTAGCCCCAGCGGGCCAGCGTCAGGTCCGGGGACCCACCGAAGAGCCGGTGACGTCCCTCGAACGAAGCCGGTGGTGTCCTGGGTTCGTGGAGCAGCCGCCCGGCGGGCGTATGAACGTGAGCTTGGCCCGACGCGTGGTAGCTCTGGCGCAGCATCTGCCAGCCGTCGGGGAGGCACACCCCGCAGTAGATGTCCTCACCCTTGACGCTCACCTGCATGAGCAGGGCGTGGTCCTGCGCAGCGTCGGCCACGATTCGCACCTCGGCACGCTGGCCTGCCATCAGCCACTCCTCGCCGGCCGCTCTCAGTCTGGCGTACATGAGCCCTGGCCGCCGGCCGTGAGGGCCGGGGTCAGCACGGCACCGTCACGGCGACGCGTCGAACGTTGGTGTGGGTCACGGGTCGGCCGATGGGCGCAGTGCGGCATCTGGATCCAGAACGACATTGCGTGTGACAACGGCCATCTCGCTGGCGTAGTCGAGCTCACGCCAGCCCTGTTGGGCGGGGACCTGGGAGGTGAAGTCGAGATCGCCAGCGCCGACGGCCCGGGCCAGGGTGACCAGCAGATCACTGCCGGGCCAGCCGGGTACCTCGGAGGCCTGAGCCTGCAACGGCAGGTGGACGATGATCCAGACGTCCCCGAGCGTGTCGTCGCAGGAACGGACGACGATGGCTGACACCTCCAGCTTCAAGATGCCCCCGACGGTCCCGCGCTGAGGGATGGCCGGCGTGGCCACGGCCCGGTCCAAGAGTTCGCGGAGGCCGGGGCGCACCCGAGTGAGGAAGTCTCGCTCCTGGCGTTCGAGTTCGAGCAGGACTTCGTCGTCCTCGTCGGGCAGCAGGTCGCCGGTGGCGGCGCGCTGTTCGAAGAGGCTGTAGTCGTGCTCAGGGCTGAACCCGAGGAACCACACGACGGCGTTGTCGGGGTCGTGCCAGGTCACGACCGCCGGCGGCGCTGTGGAGGCTGATGATGTCGGGCCGGCCGACGGAGTGCAGCGGGTCGCCCGGGGCGTCGGGCCGGTCGTTGCGCTTGACGAGGAAGTCCTCGACGACGCGGGAGTAGGTCGTCAGGTGGCGAACCGCCGGGATGTCGCCGGGGGTGTCCCGGGCGGCGTCTGCGCCGAGATCAGCCAGGGCGTGCCGGGTGAAGCGCAACTCCCACGGGTCGTCGCCGACGGCGGGGAAACCCGTGATCACGCCTGGCGAGCGGCACGGCGGGCACGGACCCGCTCCCGCGCGGCAGCTACCCGGGGATGGTCGGGGTCTTCCCGCAGCAGCCGGGCGGCGTTGCTCGCCGCGGTCCGGCGTTCGTCCGCCAGCCGCTGCACGGACACGGCCGGGATCCGGTGGTAGGTGTTCACCGGCCGGTCCTCGAGCAGGCCATCCTCGATGTAGCAGTAGACCATCGGACGCGACACGCCGAGCAGCTCGCCTGCCTGCGCCGGCGACATCGTGTCGTCGGGGGAGAACAGCACCACCTTGCCGCTCCCACGGGCAGCCGTCACCGCACTGCGCAGGAAGCCAGCGACCTCGGGAGACAGGGCCACCTCGTGGCCGTGCTCGTCCACGACACGAGCCCCGGGCGACGCCAGGATCTCGTCGAGGGGGCCGCCAGGCTCCTCGACGTCACGAGCAGTCAACTCGGCAGGCATCGGCCCACTCCCACGTAGGTGTAACACCTGTAACTGTATCGGGAGCGGCGGTGCAGTCAATGCTCAGCTCCACACCGTCGCGACGGCCTCGGTGCCGTCGGTCAGGCCAGAGACCGTGAACTGGCGGTCGTCTGAGGTGTCGCTGTCGGGGTTACCCGCAACGGCCTCGAGCTGAGCGGCGTCCGACGGGGTCACCGTGCACGTCTGGGTAGGTGTGATGGATGGCGCCACTCGCTGCTTCACTCCTGCTGGATGCGGGCGATCCACCGGTTGAGGTCGGTCACGGCCGTGTCGAGGCGGTCGTGAAGGTTGAGTTCATCGGCGAGCTGGGTCCAGTCGGCGTTCCAGTGGCCGTGGGGCTGGATCGTGGGCGGCCAAGGGCGGGGCGTGGCACCGAGCCGGCGTGCATCAGCGGCACGCACGGAGAACACGTCCCGGCACGCGGCCTGAAGATCGTGCAGGTCAGAGGCGTTGGCGTAGAACGTCTCGCGGATGAGTAACAGGTCGGCGAGGTCACGAACACGGTCGTTGACCTGCGTGGGCGGGTCGTGGGGGTCGGTGCAGGCGTGCAGCCTCTGGGCGACCTGGTAATCCATCACGATGCCGGCGAGTTCCACAGGCGATGGCAGCCCGAAGTGATCCAGCGGTGGTGGGGTGAGTTCAAGCGGTCAGCGCAACAGCGTCATGGTAGACGAAGCTGGCGGTCTGCCATCCCAGGCGGCGACACTCCGCATCTGTTCTTTCCCCCCGACCCGTCCTGCAGAAGGGCGGGTCGGGGGCAGCAGGTTGGTGACGGCGTGTGTCAGCTGGGCAGCGTCACCGCACCGTCGGTGAAGAAGCGGTCCAGCACCCGGGTCAGGAACGAGGCCACCTGGCCGCGGGACACCTCGCCGCGCGGGTCGAAGGTTCCCGGGGTCACCCCGACGGTGAAGCCGGCGGCGACCGCCTTGTCGATGTTGGGCTCGTGGACCGAACCGTCGTCGTCAACGAACGCATCGATGCCCGGCGGCAGGACGCCACCGACGTGCTCGGCGGCGCCGACCAGGACCGTGGCCATCTGTGCGCGGCTGAGGTGTTCACCGGGGGCGAAGTGCTCCGCGGTGACCCCGGAGACGATCCCGAGCGAGGCGAGCTGATCGATGGCGAGCTCGTGGGTGGAACCGTCGTCGTCCCCGAACGCGTCCGGGGCATCACTCGGGAGAGCAACGCCGGCCGCCTCGAGCAGGCGGGCGATGAAGGACGCCCCCTGCCCGCGGGTGAGCGAGACCGACGACCCGAAGGTCCCGTCGTCGAACCCTTCTGCCAGCTGCCACCACGCGGCGCACGCGATCGCGGCGCCGTGGGTCCCCGTGTCGTCGGTGAACCCGTCGTCGGGCACGACACCGGTCGGGCAGGCAGCGGTCGCCGCCGCGGAGGACCAGACGCTGGCCTGCGAGGTCAGCACCTCGACGTCGAGGTTCCCGTCCGCATCGACGGTCGCCGAGGCGATGCAGGGGTCCGGCGTCGCCGTGCCGGTGGTCACCGTGCAGTCGCGCACGGCCTGGCCGTCCCGGAAGACGACGAGGTTGGCCACGTCGAGGTCGGCGGGCAGCAGGGATGCGTGCAACGAGAAGGCGAGGACGAGCGGGTCGTCGGCGGTCGCATCGGGAGCGGCGACCTCCACGACGGTCCCGAACAGGTCGAACCCGGTTCCGGCCGGCGCTTCGGAGGTGGTCGGCTCGCGTACCTCGAGGGTGACGGTGCCGGCGTTCGGGGAGGTGACGGCGGAGGTGATCGGCGCGTCGCTGGTCGGCCCGGAGTCGTCCGGGTCGTTGGTCACGGTGCCGCCTGCGGTGACCGGCACGTCCTCGAAGTCGGGTACTTCCGGATCTTCGGGCGCATCTGGCTCTGTCGGAGTAGCCGGCACCGGCCAGAAACCGGGTTGGCCGACTTTAGCAGGATCATCCTCGTAGGCGCTTATCCATCCTCCGCTGTCTACCTGACTTTCTTCTTGTTGGTTGGCTGAAGGGCCCGCTCCGGTGCCCCACCAGTTGCCCCTGGCGTTAATTTTCCCCGTATTTGAGCCGTCGATAAACGTTTCTTCGTAGACACTGACAGGCTTGCACTTCACTTCACCGGCCGTACACGAGCTGTCCGCCGGGGTGGGCTCTGACAATGTGAACCTATTTCCCGAGATAGCGACGTCGGAGTACTTGAATTCGTTATCGTGCATCCAATCGGCGACACCTCTCAACCACACACCAAACTCGAAGAATGCAATGTCGTTGCCAGAAATCTCTAGGCCAGCTATCACGGGGAGAACTTCCAACCCTGGCGGGGTAGCCCCTTGGTCCAGAACTATGCTGCGACGGGTGTCATAAATCGTGTTCTGACGGATTACAACATTATTCAGGCTGTTTTTACTTAGGCCCGATATGCCTGTTTTTGCACCACGGATCCAGTTACTTTCGATCGTGACACCATCGACCGCGCCATCGGTCATCGCGAGTTGAATAGCCCAGCGACCCCCCGTTGTGAACATGTCGTCACCCCGAGCCCCCATATCGATGTTGTTGCCTGCGAAAGTCACGTTGTTACTGCCGTCCAAGTTCACCCCTCGGCGGTCATCAGCTTCCGGGTTGTCATGCCGGATAAAGTTGTCTTCCACGGTCAAGTCAGTGATGTCAGCCAAGTACATAGCTGTTTTGTCGTCCCCGGTAACATCATCAATTCTGTTGTGGGAGACAACCCATGTGTTGGCCGGGCCACCATTCTCCTTGTAAATCGGCTGTGACCAGGACGAAAAGTCGTTATAGGTAATGGTCACGTTCTCGCTGGTGGTTGCCTTGACCCCAGCAGACTCTGTTGGCGTAACAATCTTGAACCCGCTGATGGTGATGCCGTCGATACCTGCACCAAAAGTCACCATGCCCTCGATCACGGCTTCACT
>JBDNIX010000359.1:0-2704 GCA_041688045.1 Nitriliruptoraceae bacterium | reverse complement strand
TCGGCGTCTACGGACTGTTGGACGCTGCCAGTTCGGCATGGTTGGGGCTGCCGGTGATGGCCGTCGGGGTGATCGCGGCCGTCGGGGGGCTGGCTCTGGCCGGCCGCCGTGCCGTGCGGTCCCGGTACCGCCCGGACCCCTGGCGGCTGGCCGAGTGGCTGACGGCCGGATCGGGGGCGGTGGCCATGGCCGGCACCGTCCTCACCGGTATCCGCGATCCCTTCGACCTCGCACCGGTGCTGCTACCGGTGACCGGCATCCCGCTGCCGTTGGCCGCCAGCCTCGGCCTGCTGGTCGCCCTGCTGCCCGCGTGGATCACGCCGCCACCCCCCGACGCCGCGCCGTCCGCAACGACCCGGCGACGCCGTGCCACCTCGATGTCACCGTCCGATGGGGGACCCACCCACAGCGCCCCGGAGGTGACCGCATGATCGACTTCGACCGCGTTTCCATCACGTATCCGGGCGCCGCAGGACCGATACTGACCGACGTCAGTCTGCACATCCCTGAGGGCGAACTGTGCGTCGTGGTCGGTCGCACCGGCAGCGGCAAGTCGACCCTGCTGCGTGCCGTCAACGGTCTCGTCCCCCACTTCACCGGCGGCGCCCTGGCAGGACGCGTCACCGTCGCCGGGCGGGACACCGCCACCCACAAGCCGCGCGAGCTGGCCGACGTGGTCGGTGTCGTGGGCCAGGACCCCTCGGCCGGCTTCGTCACGGACGTCGTCGAAGACGAGCTCGCCTACGGCATGGAATCCCTGGGGTTGCCGGGCGACGTGATGCGACGGCGCGTCGAGGAGACGCTCGATCTGTTGGGACTCGCCGAGCTCCGGTCCCGAGCACTGTCGACGCTGTCCGGCGGCCAACAGCAGCGCGTGGCCCTGGGATCGGTTCTGACCACCCACCCCTCCGTGCTGGTGCTGGACGAACCCACGTCTGCCCTGGATCCTCCCGCTGCCGAGGAGGTGCTGGCGGCCCTGCAACGACTGGTGCACGACCTGGGGCTCACGGTGCTGCTCGCCGAACACCGCCTGGAACGGGTCCTGCAGTATGCGGACCGGGTCGTGTACGTCCCCGGGGCCGCCGGACCGGTCCAGATCGGCACACCGGCGCAGATCATGCGTACCGCGCCCGTCGCCCCACCCGTCGTGGAACTGGGTCGCCTGGCGGGATGGTCGCCACTGCCGCTGACGATCCGGGATGCCCGGCGACAGGCGGCCCCCCTGCGCGATCGTCTGGCTCCGGCGGCGCGCGCCGCCGGGCCGTCCCGGCCTGGCGCCGCCTCGACCGACGGGACGGCACCCGGCGACCAGGTCGCCGTCACCTGCGACCTGGCCGTGCGCTACGGGCAGATCGTGGCCCTCCGCGGCGTGGATTTCAGTATCCGTACCGGCGAGGTCGTCGCACTCATGGGCCGCAACGGCGCCGGCAAGTCCACGCTGCTGCGGGCCTTGACCGGGCTCCGTGGCGCGGATGCCGGGGCGGCACGGGTGCTCGAGCACGATCCCCGGTCGCTCACGCCCAAGCAGTTGATCCGCCGCGTCGGCTTCGTTCCGCAACAACCGGCGGACCTGCTGTACGCGGACACGGTGTCGGTCGAATGCACGGCTGCCGACCACGACGCCGCAGCCCCGGCCGGTACGTGCCGGACTATCCTGGACCGACTGGTTCCCGACCTGAATCCCGGCCTGCATCCCCGCGACCTGTCCGAAGGCCAGCGGCTGAGCCTGGTGCTGGCCATCGTGCTGACCGGTGCGCCGCCGCTCCTGCTGCTCGACGAACCGACCCGCGGTCTGGACTACGCCGCCAAATCGCGACTGGTCACCATCCTGCGCGAGCTGGCTGTCGACGGCCACGCGATCGTCGTCGCCACACACGACGTCGAACTGGCGGCGGCCGCATCCACCCGGACGGTGGTCGTCGCAGACGGCGAGATCGTCGTCGACGGTCCGACGTCTGAGGTCGTGGTCGGATCCCCGGCGTTCGCTCCGCAGGTCGCGAAGATCCTGGCGCCCCTCCCGTGGTTGACCGTCGAACAGGTCGCCCACACGTTGGGGGCGGCATGACCACGGCACCGCCCGACGCCCGTCCCATCCGATTCCGGCCCCGGTCGGTGCTGACGCTCGTACTGGTCACGGGGATCGGCATCGCCGCATTCGGCTGGCCGTTGTTGGCCGCACCCACGTCCGGACTGGCGCATGCCACTGACGCTCCGTTGCTGTTCGGCCTCCTGCTGCCGCTGTTGTTGGCGGTCGTCCTGGCGGAGCTGGCCGACGGCGGCATGGACGCCAAGACCGTCGCCATGCTGGGCGTTCTGACTGCCGTGGGAGCGGCGCTCCGGCCACTTGGAACCGGTGTCGCCGGGCTGGAGCCCGTCTTCTTCCTGCTCGTTCTGGCGGGCCGGGCATACGGCCCGGGTTTCGGGTTCGTGCTGGGGGCAACCACGTTGTTCGCCTCGGCGTTGACCACGGCGGGGGTAGGCCCCTGGCTTCCCTTTCAGATGCTCGGCGCCGCCTGGGTCGGCGCCGGCGCCGGTCTGTTGCCACCGCTCCGGGGTCGACTCGAGCTCGCCGTGCTGGCGACCTACGGTGCCATCGCCGGCCTCTTCTACGGCCTGGCACTGAACCTGTCGTTCTGGCCCTTCACGCTCGGAGCAGAAACCGCGATCTCGTTCGTCGCCGGCGCCCCCATGCTCGACAACCTGC
>JBDNIX010000358.1:0-3183 GCA_041688045.1 Nitriliruptoraceae bacterium | reverse complement strand
TCCGTGCGGCCACATCTGTTGACGCGCAGCTCGTGCCCGGGACCCGCTACCTCATCGCCACAGAGGGTGACGAGTTCCGAACCAGCAGCTGCCTCGTGACCGAAGCGTCCGCGTCGTTGGTGGAACGGCTCGCGCCCGAGACGACCCGTCCGCCGGTCGCCTCCGGTGCGACGGGCGACGGACCCGGCATGCTGGACGGGACCACTGGCGTCGCGCTCGCCATCGGTTTGATCGTGGCGCTGGCGGCGGCCGGGTGGCTCACCTACCGACGGTTCCGAACTGCCCGCCGGGCGGGTCGCGATGCGACCGCCACGAGCACGGGTTCGTAATGAAGCGCTCCTTGGCCGGAGCCGTGACCGGTGCCGTGACCGGATTGGCTGCAGGAGCAGTCGGCGAACTGCTCGTCTTGCTGATCGCCCAGATGTTCCCGACCGATGTCCTGATCTCCGGGTTCGCGATGATCTGGGCGGTGCCCTCGGGCCTCGTGGTCGGGGCCGTCAGCAGTTCGCGTGGCTGGCCGCTCCGGCGCTCCCAGCGGGCGGGTGTCGTGGTCGGGGCCGTCTGTGGTTGGGGTGGCTGGCTCCTCCGGCGCTCCCCCCTGGCTGCCGTCGCAGCCGTCCCAGGGCTGCTGGCCGGAGTGGCTGCAGCCCTGATGCAGTGGTCAGCCGTGTGAAAACCCAGACTGTCGGACCCTCGTCGTCAGGAGTACCTACCGGGCAAGAACACCCGTTATCGCAAACCGGCTGCTCCTTCAACGTCCGCTCGCAGTGCGGTCCTTGGCCCGAAGAACCGAAGCGCCTCCCGTCCCGGCACTTCGCCGCAAGGACCGTGCCTGCGGTCCGGCCGTGGTTGGACCGCAGGCTGCTCGTGGAGCTCGAGCTCGGTATTGCGGTGTGACTCGTCGGCCGCCGTGCGCACCTACGGCCCCGATGCCGACCCCGTCACGACCAGGTCGCGCTGGCCTCGCGCAGCCACCCCACGGTCATCGGTACATGGTGTGCTGTATCCGACAGGAATGCGTGTATAGTTGGGCTATGACGACCAACGCATGCGCGATCGACCTGGACGGGCTCAGCCGGCTTGGCAGCGCGCTGGCCGACGGCACCCGACGACGGCTGCTGGTCGCGTTGGCGCGCGGGCCGGGTTACCCGGCCGAGCTGGCCGTGGAGCTCGACGAGACCCGCCAGAACGTCTCGAACCACCTCGCCTGCCTGCGTGGGTGCGGGCTGGTCGTGGCCGCACCGGAGGGCCGCCGGATGCGTTATGAGCTCGTGGATCGACGCCTGGGCCACGCGCTACGCGACCTGGTCGACCTCACCCTGGCCGTCGACCCTCACCATCCGCACCGACCCGAGGTCCGCGAAGCATGAGCGTGGGCTCGCAGCCGTTGAGCCGCCCCGAGGCGGTGCGCCGCGTGGGGCTCTACAACAACCTGACCATCGGCTGGAACGTCGTCGAGGGCGTGGTCGCCATCGGTGCGGGGATCGTGGCCGGCTCGATCAGCCTGATCGCGTTCGGGCTCGACTCCGGGGTGGAGGTCTCGACCTCGCTGGTGCTGGTCTGGCGGCTCGCCCAGGAGCGCCGCGGCGGATGCATGCTGGGCGCTGACCGGCGAGCGGTCCGATGGATCGCAGTGTGCTTCGCGGTACTCGCGCTGTACGTCGGCTACGCGGCGATCGGCCAGCTCGTCGTTCAGCGCGCCCCGGATGTCAGCCTGGTTGGGATCGTGCTGGCGGCCGTGTCGGTGATCGTGATGCCGTTGCTCGCCCGTGCGAAGAAGCGGCTCGGTCCGACGCTCGGATCGCAGGCCGTGGTCTCCGAATCCCGGCAGACCGAGCTGTGCGCCTGGCTTTCCGCGGTGGTCCTCGTCGGGCTGGGCCTGAACGCCACGCTCGGGTGGTGGTGGGCCGACCCTATTGCCGCACTCGTGTTGGCCGGCTTCGCCGGCTACGAAGCGATCCGGACGTGGCGAGCCGACAGCCTCGCCGACACGTGCTGCACCTGAACACGGCCCCCGACCCGAACGATCCACGACCGTTGCACCGCAGGGGTAGAGAACGCCCAGGATGGCCGCCCGAGCGTTCCGTCAGCGCGCTGCCCGCCGTGCGGTCCTTGGCCCGCGGGACCGAAGCGCCTCCCGTCCCGGCTCGTCGCCGCAAGGTCCGTCGTTGGCATCGAAGCGCAGGCCGATCCTGATGCACACGGCCGGTGGTTCCGGGACCGAGCGACTACGGCGGTAGTGCATGATCGGCGTGAGGTCCCCCAGGGCAGGGACCCATGCCGGCGCGGGTTGCGGGTTGGGTGCGCTTGTTCGCCCTTGGCGGTGACCTCGGCCTCGACGAGTGCGGCGATCGCCTCGCCGTGTACGGAGCCCGCCGTGTCGGTGAAGCCTCCGGGCCCGGTCGGTGGGTGTGCCCGGCTGACCGTCCCCGCTTGCCGACGCAGGGCTCCAGTACGGATCCGTTCCTCCCGGGACGACCAGACGCGCACTCTCGAAGGCCGACTCACAACCGCTGTCGAAGCCGTCGGCCATGTAGATACCCCACTCGTCGATCGAGGTGAACTGATCCCACACCAGCGCATCGCCGTCCGGCGACCACGACGGCGAATCCACGCTGGCATCCCCCGCCCTGGGCGACCGACGGCTCGCAGTGCATTCGCCCCGGTCGATCGATCGGTAGAAGCGCGCCCGTCGGAACCAAGCGACGGCCGGCCATCACCGGAGCCCGGCAGCACCACGTTGCCCGACGACCTGCGATGGCTCGGTGAGCGCGGCTCCGGCGATGTCTCTGGTGGCGTCGTCCCTGGCAGCGGCGGAGTGTGCCCAGGGGCGCTTGGCCAGGTAGACGAACGCGATCAGGACCAGCGACTGTTTAACGAGTCCGATTGCGACGACCAGGCTCTGGTCCGTGGCGGGCTACGCATGATGGCCGAGGCCCATCCCGATGTGGTCCTCATGGACATCCGCATGCCGGTGCTCGATGGGATCGAGGCGACTCGGCGGCTTCTCGGCGCCGGCGCCCCGGCCCCCAGGGTGCTGATCCTGACGACCTTTGACGAGGATGAATACGTCTACGCCGGCCTGCGTGCCGGCGCGAGCGGCTTCTTGCTCAAGTCGGCGCCACCAGCCGATCTCGTCCGCGCCATCGAGATCGTCCACGATGGCCAAGCGCTACTCGCGCC
>JBDNIX010000357.1:0-5352 GCA_041688045.1 Nitriliruptoraceae bacterium | reverse complement strand
CGCCCGCCGCCAGCCCGCGAAGACCCGGTCCGGATCACTGCCCGGATCACCGCCGAGCATCAGTGCCGGCAGGCTCGTCGCCTCCAGAACACGTTCCACCTCGCTGCTGACGGGAAGTTTGAGCCAGGTGTGCGCGGAGGTCGAGCCGAAACCGGCCGAGACCGTCGCGGCGCGGATGTGGTCCGCCGGGTCGTCGGACAGCACCAGCCTGCCCGCATCGTCACGGCGCATTGGCAGTGGTTCGACCAGTGCGGTCAGGTCACGGTCGGCCAGTTCGGCGACTGCTCGCGCGCAGGCCTGGATCGTCCGATTGGTGCCAGGGTCATCGAGGTCGATTCGCAGGAGCATCTTGCCGCCGTCGAAACGCATCGCGCCGATGCCCTGTGCGTCGTAGCCGGTGAAGCCGTCGTCCAGTTCCCATGCCGAGCCGGCCAGCCCGCCGCGGTTCATGGACGCCACCACCACCTTGTCGTCCAGCGCACCCAGGAGCAACAGGTCGTCCAGGATGTCCGCGGTAGCGAGTACGCCGTCGACCCGTTCGTGCGCCAATGCCACCTGCAGCCGTTCGAGCAGGCGGGCGCGGTCAGCCATCGCCAAAGCGTCGTCACCGACCTTCAGCGCGCCGCGCGCCGGGTGGTCCGCGGCCACGATCAGCAGCGGGCGTGAGGTCACTGCGTCGTGCAGGGAGCGCGTGGACCGCGCGGCGGCAGCCATCGCGATCGCCTGCGGCTCGGTAGCGCGTCGGCGCGCCAGTTCGGCGAGGGGGGACATGGGGTTGCTCCTGGGTGCTGGGTGGGCCTGCCGGTGGCAGAGCGCGGCGAGCTAGGTGAACGATGCGGACACGCGTAGGCGCGTGACCCGGGACTCGCCGGGCGACAGCGTGGGGAGGCGCCCGGCTGCGCGGTCAGCGGCCCGACCCGACGTCGAGCAGTTGGCGGGTTCGATGGCCAGGACGTAGACGCCGGCGCGGCGATGGCTCCACTGATGGAGTCGGGGCAGCGTCGCCGTGTCCCAGCTACACCGGATGCGACGGTCCACGGACGGCTGGTGGACCTCGGCGTGGGCCCAGCCTTCGGCGTCGGAGACCGGGGAGTGCTCGAAGACCCACTCCGCGGCGCGAGCGGCCACCGGCGGCGGACGGTCCCACGCATCGAGGCCCACCTCCGAGGCGGCGTCCCGGGGCTGGACGTCATCGGCCGATACCTGCAGCCGAGCAGCACCCGACCACAGCGGCGCTCCGATGTTGACGTGGTACAGCAGGGGGGCGGCGACAGTCTCGTCACCGAGGTTCACCGTCGTGTCCCGGATCTCGATGGTCGCCGTCGCGACGTCAAGCCGGAGGCGCCGCGCCAACTGCAGGTGCGGACCGAGCGCGGCGACCTCGTCGACCGTGCCCGAGACCTCGATGACCACCGAGTCGTCGACGATCCGCCGCTCGACACGGACCTCGCCCGCATGAAGGTGCGAATACCGGCCATGCAGGCCATGGCCTTCGGACGGGGCGCCGACGTTCTGCAAGCCGCACGTGGTCACCAGACCGCCGGAGAACGCGCGGAGCCAGCCATCACCGAGCAGGTCGTCGACCGGTGCTGCGGGGCCGACCGCGGAGGTCCAGCTGATCGGCATCCCCGCGACCGCGGCCGAACCGATGTCCAACCCGCGGTCGGGCCAGACCTGCAGGTGCCACCCGCCCAGAGACCACAGGTCGATCAGGCGCGACCCGGCGGCGCCCCCGTCCGACACGGTGCTGCTGGTGACCCGAGCAATCTGGTCGAGGTTGGGGATGCGACCGTCCCGGTGCGCCGTCAACGCGTCCGCGACCAGTTGCGCGACGTGTGCGTCGCCCGGGCCGCTCACGTCAACCTGTCGAAGGGTCCTCGACGTCGAAGGTAACGTCCAGCTTGTAGCGGCGGCCGACGTACCTCGATGTCGTGTACTCCACCGGGCGATCGTTGGCGTCCAGGATCAGCCGCCGCTCCACGAGGATGGGTGACCCGACGGCGACTTCCAGCTGCTCGGCATCCTCGGAGGTCGCCACCTCGGCGGACAACGTGGCGCGCCCGTGCTCCAGCCGAAAACCCTGGTCGTGCAGCAGGGCGTGAACAGACGCCGTGGAGAGATCCTGATCGAGCAGCACGCGGCACCGCGGGGTGAGCGCCGCTCGTTCGCGCACCACCGGGATCCCGTTGGACAGCCGCACGCGGTTGATCGCGACCACGGTGCTGTTGCGGGTAAGACGCAGTGAGGCCCGTTCCTCGTCGGTCGCCGGGCGCTCCTCGGCGAGCAGGACGACCGACGACGGTTCGTGGCCAGCCAACCGCATCTGCGTCGAAAAGCTGCGCAGCCGACTGGCCTCGCGATGCATCGCCGAGTTGGCGACAAAGGACCCATGACCCGGGAGCCGGTAGATGAGCTCGTCCTGCACCAGGCGTTGCATCGCGTGGCGGGCCGTCATCCGGCTGACGCTGAACGTCTCGGCGAGCTCGTTCTCCGATGGCAGCGGGTCGCCAGGTCGGGACCTGGAGATCAGATCCCTCAGCTCCTGCTCGATCTCGTAGTAGCGAGGTGTGAAGTCGCGGCCCACGTCCACCCCGTCCTGCTGCGGACCGGACCCGTACCGGTCGGTCCATCAGCGTAGTCCAGACCTCATCCACGACCGGCACCGCCGGGACGCCCCGCCCACACCGTCGGGCGATGTGGCGGGACGCCGACCAACGACGTTTCGAGGAGCGTGAGATGCCACCGGCCGAGATTGGCGCTGACGAGTCGGTCCAGCTGCGGCCCGACAAAGCAGACATTGGTCGGAGCCGCCAGCAGGGTGCCCGCAGGGTCCTCCGCCAGCATCGTCAGGTCTCCAGCAGCATCGAGGTAGTACAGGATGTCCGGCCGGTAGCACGACACGATGACGCCGCCGTCGGTCGTGAATGCCAGTCCGTCCGGCACCGTGCCGGGCAGGACCAGGACGCGCTCGGGCGGGCCACCGTCGACAAGATCGATGCGGCTGACCGACGGACCCAGCGATTCGATGACCCACAGCCATCGGCCGTCTGGGGCCACGGCGCAGCCGTTGGTGAAGTTCGGCACGGCATCGGTCAGGACGTCGGCCGAGCCGTCCACGTCAACCCGGATCACGATCCCGTCGTCCTGTTCCCAGGTTCCGGAGTCGGTGACGTACAGGACGCCGTCCGGGCCGAAGGCGGAATAGTTCGGGGTGACGAGGTCGCGCGTCCCCACCCGGTCGATGAGCGTCGACGCGTCGCCGTCACGCACGACCTGGACGCTGCCGGTGCCAGGGTTGCAGGCGACGATGTCTCCATGGCCGTCGACCGCCAGACCCAGGACCATGCCCGTCATCGGCTGGGACCGCGTCACGATCCGGCCGTCCAGGTCGATGCTCACCACCTGGCCATCCTCGCCACCGGTATGCACCAGGCGTCGGTCCGGGTCGTAGACGACCCCTTCCGGATGGTCCAGGCCTGTCACCCACACGCGCGCGTCGTCGATGGCCGACGACCAGCGGGGTGTGGCGCGGTCACGTGACGGCATGACCCACCGTCCCGTTGATCGTCAGCCCACCGTCGACCAGCAGCTCCTGCCCCGTGACGTAGCGCGAGGCGTTCGATGCCAGGAAGATGCAGGCATCGGCAACCTCGTCGGCGTCGCCGATCCGTCCGAGCCCGATCCGTTCATTGTAGGTCGCCCGGACGGCGTCGGTCCAGGCCACGGTGTTGAGCGGCGTATCGATCGCGCCCGGAGCCAGGGCGTTGACGGTGACCTCCGCCGGTGCCAATTCCAGGGCCAGGACCCGGGTCATGGCCACGATCGCCCCTTTGGCAGCGGTGTAGGCCGACAGTTGGGAAACCCCGAAGACGTCGGACGCGGAGCTCACGTTGATGATTCGGCCGGGCCCGTCCTGGCGCTGCATCTGTCGTGCGGCTGCCCGACACCCGTAGAAGTAGCCGTGCAGGTTGGCCCCCAGAAGGCCGTGCCAGTCGTCGTCGGACAGGTCCACAAACGGTTTCACCATCAGACGGGCGGCGTTGTTGACCCAGATGTCGATGCCGCCCCACCGCTCGACGGCCGCTGCAGCCAGGTCATCGACATCCTGCGACCGTCCGGTGTCCCCGCCGACCACGTGATGCTCCACACGCAGCTCGTCGAGTCGAGCGGCCAGGTCGGGCTCCGGTTCGCGGTCGTGGTAGATCCCGGCCACGTTCGCTCCGGCTGCGGCCAGCGCCAACGCGATTGCGCGGCCGATGCCCTGCGACACCCCGGTCACGACGGCTCGCGACCCGACGAGCGTCAGCGGCCGTCCCCTGGCGCGCAGGTCGGGCAGAACGGGCGTGGGCAGATCGGTCATCGAAAGCCCTCCTCTCACACGTCAACCGGGTCGTCGCCCCAGGTGGGCTCGAACAGGTACTTGATGCCTTCGCCCCGGCGGGTCCGGGCGAACACGTCCGTCCAGTCCGCCAGGCTCGCGACCTCGGAGACCAGGACATCAAGGTCGATCGCCCGCTGCTCCAACAGCAGGATGGCCCGACGCCACGATGTCGGGGTGCTGGCGAACCCGGAGGTCACCGTGAGTTCGCGGTAGCAGATCTCGTCGAACGGGACGCTGATCGGATGCCCGGCCAAACCGACCTGGACGTACTGGGCACCAGGTCGGGCCGCCGCGATCGTGGTGCCGATACCGCGTTCGTTCCCCGAGCAGTCCACGACCACGTCGAACCGGCGCTGCAGATCCGTCAGATCCTCGTTCGACGTTCGGACATCGAAGCCCAGTCGGTCGGCGGCGTCCAGGCGAACGCGATCCTGCGGGGTACCGAGCATCGTGACGACGCCTCCGCTCGCGCGGGCCACCTGGGCACTCAACAGGCCCATGGTGCCGGGGCCGGTGACGAGGACATCGTCACCGGGAGAGATCCGGGCGGGATCGGCGAGGCAGTGGCAGACACAGGCCAGCGGTTCACACAGCGCCGCCGCGTGGGGACCGATGTGGTCCGGGACGGGATGCAGGTTGACCGCCGGCACCAGCAGCCACGGCGCGAACCCGCCATCTACGTGGGAGCCGATGGAGCGCCGTTGCGCGCAGAGGTTGATCCGACCCGCCCGGCAGTACGCGCAGTGCCCGCAGTGGACGAAGTAGGTCTCGACCGCCCCGAGCACGCCGATCAGATCCGGCGACACCCCGTCGCCAACCTGCGCCACGCGGCCTGCCACCTCGTGGCCCATGATCACCGGCGGCACACTCGGAAACTCGCCGTCCTCAATGTGCAGGTCCGTGCCGCAGACGCCCGCAGCCGTCACCTGCAACACCACCTGGCCGGCACCGGGTGTGGGGATCGGACGGTT
>JBDNIX010000356.1:0-4399 GCA_041688045.1 Nitriliruptoraceae bacterium | reverse complement strand
GCGGCTGAGCCGCTCCCGCAGGTCGGAGGTGGCCGGATCGATGATCTGGATGTCTTCCAGATCGACGCCGAGGTTGGCGGCACGCTCGCGGATCGCTGTGTCGTTGCCGAGCAGGGTGAGGTCCACGACACGGCGACGGCGGATGATCTCGACGGCGCGCAGGATGCGTTCGTCGGTTCCCTCCGGCAACACGATGTGTCTGCGATCCGTTCGCGCGCGCTGGAGCAGTTCGTACTCGAACATCAGCGGGGTCACGCGCTCGGGGCGCACGACATCGACGCGGTCCTCGAAGGCGTTCGCGTCCACGTGCTCCTCGAACAGCCCCAGCGCCGTGGCCAGTTTGCGGGTGCTGTCGGCCCGCACCACGGCCGGGACCGCAGCGACGCGTGTCGCGCTGACGTAGGTGTCTTCGGGGCTCGTGAGGATCGGAACGGGGATGTCGGTCAGACCCTCCAGCAGCCGCGTCGCATTGGCATCCAAAGGGATACCACCGGTAAGGACCAGGGCGGCGATGTTCGGGAACGTCGTCGAGCGGTGGCTGAGCAAGGCACCAAGGACGACGTCTGCACGGTCACCGGGGGTGATCAGCAGGGTGCCTTCGTGCACATGGTCCAACACGCGCGGCAGACTCATCGCGGCGATCTTGATCTCCGCTACCTCGCGGTCCATGGAGGCGCCGCTACCGGAGATGTCCTGACACTCCAGTGCCGCCGCGATCTCATCCACCGTTGGCATGGCCAGCAGGGGGACCTCGGGGAGCGCCCATGCTGGCTCGGGGTGCAGGGAACTCGCCAGGAGTGCCTGCACCGCGTGCAGGTCGTCAGCGGCGACCCGGTGACGATCGTCGCCGCGAGGGTGCACCTGGCGGCCAGCAGTGATTCCCGGGCGAGACGCAACCCGTCGATTACGCCGGTAGGAGGGCGTTCGCGACCGTTGACGACGGCCAGGACCGGCGCTCCGAGGTGATTTGCCACCTCGGCGTTGAAATCGAACTCCAGGGCGGCGACCGTGCCCGTGTAGTCGGTGCCGTCGCAGACCACGAACGCGTAGCGCTCCTCGATGGCCTTGTAGCGCTCGAGGATCTTCTGGAACACCTCGTCGCACGGCCCTCGCTGAGGAGGTGGGCGACCTCGTCGGCACCGCATCCGATCAGATCCGACGGCTTGTCGTCCAGATCGAAGCGCTGACGGATGAGTTCGGTGCGCGGATCGGGTTGGTCCGCCCGGCGAACCACCGGACGGAAGCACCCGACGTCACCGAGGCGACGCGTCAGAAGTTCCATCACGCCGAGCGTCACGACGGATCGCCCTGCCCGCGGCTCGAGCGATGCGAGGTACAGGTTGCGCGCCAGAGCACTGCCTTTGCCGAGGAACGGCGTCGAGCGTAGGAACTGGCGGTCATTCAAGCAGTGGGACGACTGATCGGTAGGGCCGATCGACTGCCTCGCCCCGGCCGGACGGCACGTCAGTCGCGGTCGCCCCCGGCCCGATCCACCCGTGAAGCGACCAGGCGGTACAGCGGCGTGGCGAGGTGTCGCGTCACCACGAAGGCCCGGTACCACGGGGGCACCGTACGTTCGGGTTTGCCGTCCAGCAGCGTGCGATGGATCGCCCGTGCTACGTCGTCAGGTTTCCCGACGACACCCGCCGCCGGTGTGCGCTTGACCTGCGTTTGCGGGAAACCCTCGGTTTCGATGAACCCGGGATTCAGCTGGCTGACGGTGATGCCACGACCGGCCCAGGACAGTGACGTCGCTTCCGTGAACCCGACGGTGCCGAACTTGGACGCGGCATATCCCGCGGGTCCGATCCCGAGCTTTCCGGCAACCGAACCGACGTTGACCACGCGGCTGGGGGCACCGGCCTCCAGCAACGCCGCGAACGCCGCCATGCACCGGATCGTTCCTCCGAGGTTGACGTCCACGGTTCGCAGTGCGTCGGTGAGGTCATCGCGGCCGCGGAACTCCCCACCACCGATTCCGGCGTTGTTGATCAGCGCATGGCAGGCTCCGAACTCCTTGCCCACCCGATCGGCGAGCTCATCGATATCGGAGGTCGAGGTGACATCGGCCACGTGCGTGATGATGCCGGGTTGCTCGGTGGCCAGAGCGGTCAACCGGTCTTCGCGTCGAGCCACGGCGATGGCCGTCATCCCGAGTCGTGCGAGTCGTCTGGCCGTCGCCTCACCGATGCCGCTGGATGCGCCCGTGATCACCACGACCTTGCCGACGGGGTCCCATGCCATGCGTGCCTCCTCGCGACGGCCGGTGACGGCCGGTGATGATGGCACGACACCGTACTGTTGTGCACCCGCGCCGTCGGCCGTCCCGTCGGCCGTCCCGTCGGCACAGTTCGCCAAGGAGCCACCATGACGCGGCCGGACACCGCCGGACGCGCCGCCGTCATGGCCCGACCGAAGGCCGTGATCGTCTCGGCAATCCTCGGCATGGCCGGTGTGGTGTTCTACGTCGCATCGTGGGTCGTCGCCGGCATCGTCACTCCGGACTACGACCCGCTGCGGCAGGCGATCAGCGAGATCTTTGCGATTGGTGCACCGTCCGGCCCCGCGGCACTCGTTCGTGCGTCACTGATCGTGTCGGGCCTGGCGCTCGTGGCGTTCGGATGGGCGCTGGACCATGGTCTGCCGGGGTCGGGGCGAGCGGCGCCGTGGGTCTGTGCCACCTCGGGGATCCTGACCGCCTTGATCGTGGTGGTGCCCTGCACGGCTGGATGTCCGGGCGTCGGGTCCAGCACGACCGACACGCTGCACGCCGTGGTCGCGGGAGGCGGATACCTCAGCTTGATGATCGTTCCTCTCCTGGCCGCGCGACGTGTCCGTCACCATGCGCCCACGTTCGCGCGATGGTCGGTGATCCTCGGTGGCGTTGCGCTCGCGGGGTTCTTGCTACGCAACCTTGGCGTCGAGGTGGCTCCGGGGCTCCAGCAGCGTGCGTTCAACACGATCGCGGACGCGTGGTACGTCGTGGCCGGCGTGTACCTGATTCGGCGCGCGTGGACGGCGTCGCACGGCCCGTTGTTCAGCGGCTGAACCGCTGTGTTGCTCCGCAACTGAACCGCCGCGTTACCCCGGCGTCCGGGTACGGTTGGGCGTCGAACGGTTGGGTGTCGCGCCGGCCCAAATCCGTGTGCCGCTCGTGATCGTGATCCGTCCCCTTCATCATGCCCCCGAGGTCCCGATGTCCGCTTCGACGCGACCGCGCTCGCGACGTCGTTGGCTCATCGGTGGCGTGGCGGCGATCGCGGTTGCAGCGCTGATCGCGGGACTTCTGTGGTTCTTCGGTGGCGACGAACCCGAGGCCGTCGATGCTGAGCGCGCCTTGCAACAGGACCAGGACTCGCTGTCGGACGTCTTCACACCGGACCTCGACCTGGGACCTGGCGACGAGGACGAGGGGGACGACGATCCCTCGACGGAGGAGGAGCCGGACGAGGATCCCGAAGCTGGTGACGATCCCGGCGACCCGGACGACCCGGACGACTCGAACCCGGGTTCGGAGGAGGCCAACGACGGCCCCCCAGAATCGGCGGAAGATCTGGACGGCACGTGGGTCGTCGACAACTCACGAGAGTTCGATCGAGCGGCCGGACGGGGGACGTTCATCGGCTACCGCATCGAGGAACAGCTGGAGGGAATCGGATCGTCGACTGCGGTCGGCCGCAGTCCCGAGGTCGACGGCCAGGTCGTCTTCGACGGAGCCACGGTCACTTCCGTACGAGTGGAAGGTGATCTGACCGGCCTGGAAAGTGATGACGAGCGCCGGGATTCGCGCGTGCAAACGCAGTTGGGCCCCGATGCCACGGCAAGCTTCGAACTGGGTGAGCCGATCGAGCTCCCCGAGGTTCCGCCGGTCAGTGAGGTCATCGAGCTCACCGTCACGGGCACGCTGACGATCCAAGAGGTCTCGAACGAGGTGGACGTCGTGCTGCAGGCCGCGGTCATTGAGACGGGCCTGCTGATCACCGGGTCGACCGATGTCATGCTCAGTGACTACGGCGTCGAGGTGCCATCGGCGCCCATCGTGTTGTCGGTGTCGGGTGTGGCCACGCTCGAGTGGCAGTTGTTCCTGGTCAAGGAATGACCGCGCACCGGCGGACGTCGCGGGGCACTTCCGCTGTGGTCCCGCGATCTGGTCCTGGTCGTGGCGTCGTCGTTCCTCGCCTTCGCCGCATTCGGCATCTCCCTTCCGGTGCTTCCGCGATACGTCGTCGAGGAGCTCGGCCGCGGGGATGCGACGCCTGATTCTGGTCGGCGACGGGCTGATGGTCCTGGGGCTGCTCGCGCATGTGCCGGCGGTCACGATCGTGACGCTCATCGCGGCTCGTCTGCTGGTCGGCGTGTGGCAGGCGGCCCTGGTGGTCGGCGCGGCGACCATGACCCT
>JBDNIX010000056.1:0-7106 GCA_041688045.1 Nitriliruptoraceae bacterium | reverse complement strand
GTGAAGACCGGGAAGGCAATCGCCCCTCCCCCCTGGGGTGTGGCTCCACCAATAAAGCTGCCGAAGACCATGGTCACGGCGGATGCCCAGTTGTCACCCACGCGAGGCCACTGACCGGCGATGGTGACGTAGACGGCCCAGACAACGGTGACCGCGACGGATACTGCCATGCCTACACGTGACCGTCGTTTGCGTCCCGTCGCCCGCGCTGCAGCGGCTGCTGCGACGATGTCAGGGTCGAACGGCGTTGGTTGCCGGTCAGTCATCACCCCACCCACTTCCTTCGCGCCACGAGGTTCCGACTACCCGTTCGGAACTCCGCCCCCAGAGCCCAGAGCCCAGTAGTATGCGATCATTGGCGGTGCTTTCATCCCGAACCCTAGAGCGCGGGGGAAGCGACCGCCAGATGAAGCGACCGCCAGATGTAGGGTGAGCACCGGAGATCGACCACCGGGACGAAGGCCGCTGGGGCTGTGCGGTTGCCGTTTTGTTGTTCTCCGGTCGATGGACCGCGGGGGACCGACATGGGGCCGCCAAAGGGATTGGACGGGCAGCCGCCGCGGCTGGCCGGGGATGATCGCGCCACGCTGCGAGCCTCGGTTTCTCCGACCGTTCCATCCGCCGCGAGCATCCGCCGCATCGCGATAGCCGCTAGCCGCGCACCGTCAGCGCAGGAGGCAGCGGCGGCGCTGCAGGAGCGCTATCCGACCGTCGATCCGGAGCAGGCGGACGTGTTGATCGCGCTCGGTGGTGACGGCTTCATGCTGTCGATGCTTCATCAGCAGATGGGGAGCGGCACACCGGTGTACGGGATGCACCGGGGCAGCGTCGGGTTCCTGATGAACGAGTATGCCGAGGAGAACCTGTTCGAGCGCCTGCACCTCGCCGGGTTGACGACACTTCGACCGCTGCAGATGCGTGCAACCACCACCGATGGCGATCAGACCGAGGGGCTCGCGATCAACGAGGTCTCGCTGCATCGCCTGACGCATCAAGCGGCCAAGGTCCGCATCACCGTCGATGGAGTTGTGCGGGTACCGGAATTGATCTGCGACGGTGTCCTCGTCTCGACGCCGGCCGGGAGCACGGCTTACAACCTCTCGGCACACGGACCGATTCTGCCCGTCGGGTCACCGCTACTCGCGCTCACGCCGGTGTGCGCCTTTCGTCCCCGACGTTGGCGCGGCGCCCTGCTGCCCTGCCAGACCGAGATCCAGTTCGACGTGCTGGAGGCGGGCAATCGACCGGTTGCTGCGGCCGCAGACGGTACGGAGACGACGGGCGTGAGCCGGGTCGTGGTACGCGAAGATCCGTCCAACGCATTTCGCGTGCTGTTCGACGAGGGGCACAACCTCGACGAACGCATCCTCCAGGAACAATTCACCTTCTGATGAAGACAGCCGGAGCAACGATGTCTGATCTGCCACCTCAACCCGACCGCCGCACTATCCACACGGGGGGACCGGTCCACGCAGGCAACGCTCAGCCGCCGCCCCCCGCGGCCCCGGGTCCACCGCCTCCGCCGACAGCAGCCGTCCCGGGCGGCACCGGCGACCTCACCGATGCCTTGATCACGTCGTCGACCTGGGCCGACGAGCAGGTCGCCGCAGCAGGCATCCCGGTCATCGACGTCCCGCTGCTCAGCGTGGGTGGAGGTGTGGGGTCGTTCGTGCTCGCCGACTTCCTGCGCGTCGCGGGACTCCCGACATCACATATGCACGTGCTCGGACAGGCGCAGACGCCCTGGGAGACCTACCAGTACCTGACCACCGTGTCCCAGATCCCGGCGCAGGAGCGGCTTCGCTCCGACTCCGGTTCGACACCGGACAACATCTGGGGCTTTCCGAGCTATGCGGTTCGGGAGGCCTTCAGTGCCAGGAAGATCACGGATTTCATCGCTCCGTTGTTCCAGGTCGCGGCCGAGCCGTTGCTCACGGACTACTACACGCCTCGGGCCGGCCAGGTGTTCGACGCCATGGCCAAGGAGGCCGACCGCATCGGCTGGTGGGACATGGTCTCGCGGGGCCAGGTCCGCATGACCCGCAAACGCGTCGGGGGCGGCTACTTCACGATCCTCACCCCCCCGGAAGGTGCCTCGACCACCAAGCGCATCGCCTACCGCAGTTCCTACGTCCACGCGGCAGTCGGCTACCCGGGCGTGAAGTTCCTCCCTGACCTGCAGGCGTACCGGCAGAAGTACGACGACTACAGCCGCGTCGTCAATGCCTACGAGCCCCACGAGCACGTCTACCAGGAGCTGCGCAAGCGGCCCGGCACCGTGATCGTGCGAGGCAGTGGGATCGTCGGGTCACGAATCCTGCAACGGCTGATGGACGACCGGGAACTTCACGGGGCACAGACAACCATCATCCACCTGTTCCGCACGTTCGTCGACGGGCCGCAGGGTGACAGCATCTTCATGCGTCGACCTGGCGCCGACGGCTTCGCCTACCAGGGCTTCAACTTCCCGAAGGCCGCCTGGGGCGGACAGCTCAAGAAGCGCCTGGAGAAGCTGGATCCCGAAGGGCGCAAAGCCCTCATCAGAGTCATGGGAGGAACCAACACCCCCAAGCGCAAACTCTGGCAGCAGCAGATCGCCCACGCCGTCGAGCAGGGCTACTACCGCACGTTCGTCGGAACCGTCGATGACGTGTATCCCGGTGATGACAACACGATCGTCACCCGGATCGCCGCGAAGGATGGCGTGCTGGAACTTCCCGCCAACTTCATCATCGACGCCACGGGGTTGGAGGCTGACATCGGCGAGCACCGCTACCTCAACGACCTGTTGACACACGCCGGCGCGGGTCGCAATGCCGTCGGTCGCCTGGACGTCGAACCGAACTTCGAGGTCCGCGGGACCCGAAATGGTGACGGGCGGCTGTACGCCACCGGGTCGGCGACCCTCGGCGGCTACTACGCCGGGGTCGACTCCTTCCTTGGCCTGCAGTACGCCGCCCTGCAGATCCACGATGACCTGGCACGCCAGAAGTTCGTCCGCAAGCTACGCCCCCTCAACTCGACGCTCCAATGGTGGAAATGGGCGCTCAACCGGAAGGTGAAGCCGTGACCCCGACCCTGATCGGCCGACTTCAGACCCGGGTGTTCCTGATCGTGGTGATCGGATCCATCTGGACTGCCATCATCACGCCCGTACTGCCCGGCATGGGGCTCCTGGGTGAGACCTACGCCGTCACCTTCGCCATCCTGGGCGTTGTCGGTGTGGGCGGCCTGCTCTGGGAGTTGCCGTACCACGCCATCCAGCAGTTCCGGTGGGAGAAGGACTGGCCAACCGCGTTGGGACTGCTGACCGCGATCAACGAGGGCCTGCTCGCCTGGTTCATCGTCGACCTCGGTTTCGCGCCCGGGATCGAGGCCGGCGGCGTGCCGCTGCCCGCGTTTCTCATCCATTTCCTGACCACCTGGATCGTGATCTTCCTGTTCGCCAACGGCCCTCTCCGCGTCCCCGCCCTGCGCCACCGTTACCGGGGCGGACGGCTGGTCTGAGCGACGCCGACGGCCGGCCCTACACTCCGACCGCAGCCCTTCCACCGACGTCTGCGGGGCAATCACCGTCGTGGCCAACGAACGTGAACTGCTGAGCGAGGTCCTCCCCGGCTACGAGCTGGCGGAGGAGATCGGCCGTGGCGGGTGGGGGGTCGTCTTCGAAGCCGAACACCGCACCCTGGGACGTCGGGTGGCCATCAAGTACCTCCCCGCGGCTTTCAGCGCCGACCCCGATGCCCGAGACCGGTTCCGCTCCGAAGCCCGCGTCGTCGCGTCGCTCGATCATCCGCACATCGTGCCACTCTACGACTTCGTCGAGCAGGGCGACATCTGCGTCTTCGTGATGGAACTCATGCCCGGCGGGACCCTCTGGGACCGCTTCGAAGAGGGCGACCTCAGCCCCGAGGCAGCCTGCAACGTCACGTTGGCGCTGCTCGGCGCCCTGTACCACGCGCACCGGCGCGGGGTTCTGCACCGGGACGTCAAGCCGGAGAACGTCCTGTTCAACCAGGAGGGGATGCCCAAGCTCGCGGACTTCGGGATCGCCAAGGTGCTGGGCGACGGTGCCGGGACCCGCACGGCAACGGGCATGATCATGGGTACGCCCGCCTACATGGCCCCGGAGCAGGGGTCCGGAGAGCCGGTCAGTCCGGCCACCGATGTCTACGCGATCGGCGCCATGCTCTACGAGCTGCTGTCGGGACGCCTGCCCTTCGAGTCGACGGGCAATGCGCTCGCGCAGCTGTACCGGCACGTCCACGAGGCTCCGACCCCGATCCGTGAGATCGCCCCGCATGTGCCCGACGGTGTTGCGGCCGTGGTGATGAAAGCACTGCAGAAGGCTCCGAGCGATCGTTTCGAGGACGCGGCGACCTTCGCGGCGGAGCTGAATGCCGAGGCGACCGGCGCATTCGGTGAAGACTGGTCCTCCGGCACCGACATTCCGGTCCTCGCAACCCGAGCCGTGCTCGGCCGCACCGTCGGCAAGATCACCGAGTCCGACCCCACGTCGCCGGATGCGGCCGACGAGCACCCCATCTACGCGCCACCGGCGGCGTACGAACCATCGCCGGCTCCGGTCGCGTCCCCGGCGGGCTTCCAACCCGGTCACGTCACGACGAACGCGCCCCAACCCAGCCAGCCGACGCCACCGCAGACGGCGCCGGAGCCCACCCGCAGCCGCCGGGGGCTGGTGGCGGGCGTCGGTGTCGCGGTGATCGCCGCCGTCGCGGCCGTCGGCTGGCTGGTCTTCGACAGTGACGACGAGCCTCGGGCCGAAAACGCCCAGGTCCCGGTCGCCGCGAGCGCACGCTTCGAGGAAGCGTGCCGCAGCAACGGCGTCGATGCCGATCTGTGCACGTGCGCCCTCGAGCGATCACTGGACGAGCTGACGGTCGAGGAGTTCATGGCCAACGATCAGCTGCTACAGGAGTCCGGCGACGAACTGCTGTTGACGGCACCGGTCATCGAGCGTTTCGACACCTGCCGCACCCAGCTGGAACAACCGAGCGCGGCAGGCGCCTGATCATCGCGCGTCACCCGTCCGTGCCGACCGTGACCTCCCGGATCTCGAAGGTGTAGGCGGACCGGCCGCGCTCGAAGTAGACCCAGTAGTCCTCCCCGGGTTCGGCCTCGAAGACCAACGTCTCCTCCGTCCCGGCACCGATACGTGTGGTGGATGCCTGCCGGCTGGCCGAGGAGTCCTCGATGACCACATCGAGTGCGCCGGGAGAGTCGATGTCGTTGGCCACGACGATCTCCACTCCCGGTCCCGGCGCCGGGAAGACGTACCAGTCCGCTGGGTCACGATCGCCGAGTTGGCCGGTCAACGGACCGGTCGTGGCAATCTCGCGAGCGTCACCGCGCGCGTCACCGGCATCGCCGCCCTGCCCACCGTCGGACTGCTCAGCCAGGGTGACGGTAAAGCTGTAGTCGGCCGCACCGCGCGTCATGATCACCTCGATCACTCCGCTGTCCTCACCCGACAACACCGTGCTGGCCTCGTAGGTTCCGGCAGCGCCGAGGCGGTTGGTGCTCAGCAACCTGCTGTCGTTGAGGCGAACCTCGATGTCCAGTCCACCGCTCGAACCGCGGAGATTCTCGGCCTCGATCTGCAACTCGGCTCCCGGGACGGCGTCCACGAGGTACACGTCCGTGGTGTCCTGCCCCCCGAGGAGCCCGTTGAGGCGTTGCCCCGACTGGATCTGACGGCCGGTGCCGAACGCACTGCCGGCATCACCGTCGGATCCCGCATCGCGCTGGATCTCGAGTTGGATCTCGAAGTCGTAGGCCGCCGGCCCGCGGCTGAACATCACCTCGAACTGGCCAGCGCCTTCATCGCTCAGGATGACCGTGTCCTCGAAGCTCGATCCCTGGGCGATCCGATTCGCACTGGTATAGGTGGTGCCCTGCGAGACGACGGCGACATCGACCGTGGATTCGCTGTCCCGTCGGTTGTCCACGCGGATGGTCATGATGGCGCCGGCCGGAGCCTCGAGCAGGTACCGAGCTGCGCTCCGGCCCTCGATCAGTGAGTCCTCGTAGACGGTGTCGAATTCGATGGGTCCATCATCGAGGAGATCCACGGTCCCTGCACCGTCCGCGTCACCGCGGGAGCCGGCCGGGCGGACGAACAGTTCACCAGTCTCGACGTCCCGGAGTTCGAAGGAGTCGAGGTCCGACGAGGCCTCCGAGACGACCAGGACGCGCTCCCGGAGGAACGACTCCCACTGGTCGCCGGTGAACGTCTCGTCGTCGAGGGGTTCGGGCTCGCGCAGGGGGCTGCCGCTGTAGCAGTCCACACGGGGCACCCCACGAGTGTCGATGAGCACCGCACTGCCACGCTGCAGAATTGACGGGCGCGGAACGGCCTCACCATCTTCGAACCCGTGATTGCGTAGGCGAGTGTCCGAGGCGAGGTTTACCGGGGTCAGCCCGGCAACGTAGGTCGGGATATCGCCGGGCGAGATCTCCAGTGCCGAAGACCACGCGGCGGCCCGCCCCGGATCAGCGCCCAGGAATTGCACCAACAGGTCCGGGTCGCACGAGGCTTCGTTCAGCGTGCCGCCGTAGACCCCGGGCACGGACCCATCGGGCGAGCTGTATCCCGCCTGCTGGGCCGAGGCCTCCACAGGCTCCCCGTGATCGCCGCTCGCATAGTCGAGCAGGCTGCCCGCGGGCTCCGGCGCGACGGAGTCGGTGAATGGGTCGGCGCGCTCACCGCCGATCGGTTCCAGGACAACGGTGTCCGCAGCCGCCTCGTCACCGAAGAAGATGGCGTTGACGGCGAAGGCTGCGAGCGCCAGCGCCACCACGAGCAGGATGATGAGGAGGATGCGGCCGGTCTTCCCCTTCTTCTGCCCACCGCCTCCTGCGGCCGCAGGAGGAGGCCCACCAGACGGGGGAGGTCCACCGGCGGGAGGCGGGCCACCAGCAGCGGTCGGCGGCGCCCCGGGCGGCGGTCCGGCAGGAGGCGGGCCGCCCGGAGGCGGCGCCGCTGGCGGAGGGCCGCCGGGGGGCGAACTCGCCGCTGGTGCTGCAGCGGGTGGCGGCGCAGCAGGCGGCTGGGAGCTAGCGGGTGGCGGCGGCGCAGCAGGCGG
>JBDNIX010000055.1:0-2928 GCA_041688045.1 Nitriliruptoraceae bacterium | reverse complement strand
TGCGTGAGCGTCGTGGTCAGGATCGCGCGCACCTCGGCCTCCATCGACCGGCCATGGTCGGCGGCTCGACGCTTGAGGCGGCGTTGCACTTCGTCGTCGAGGTTGCGCACCGTGATGGTCGCCACAATCGACCCCCAAGACCGCTAGCGGATGATGCTGTCAATGCTAGCATCATCCGCTGGTGTGGGGTGCCGTGGTGTGTGCGCGTGGGCTCGGTTTCGAGCCGCATCGCGATCTCCGGCCGACCGCGGGCCACCTCGGCGAGCTGGCGGGTCCCAGCGCCATCGGGTTCGGTTGCGGCGGCAAGCCCGAGTACGTCCATGGTCCGTATGACGATGCTGATCGAATCCTGCGGACGCTGGACGCCAACGTGGGCCGGGACAACTTCCATTTCACCGTGCAGGTGCCGATGCAGGTGGGTTGATCTTCGCCTGGGCGGTGGGTGCCGCGGCAGGCGGGGCGCTCCCGGTCACGTGTGCTCCTCGAATGCCTCGCGGCAGATGCGCAGGTTCTCCGCGGCCAGCGCATCCTGGGGGTCCAACTCCACCGCACGCTGCAGGAACGGCAGGGCACGGTCGGGCTCGCCGCGCTCGTAGAGGGTCCAGCCCATGTCGTTGACGAGTTCCTGGTTGTCCGGCTCGAGCGCGAGCGCGGCTTCGGCGGCGGCCAGGGCGACCTCGTGGTGGCCCTGGTGCCCGGCGCACAGGCACAGACCCTGGTGGAGTGCTGCGGCATCGGGAAAGTGGGCGACGGCTCGCTGGTAGAGCTCGAAGCCGTCGCGGTAGTCGGACCGGCTTATCAGGAAGTCGCCGGCATGGTCCAGGATCTCGGCCAGGTCCGGCGCTTCCGCGTGGCGCTCGTGGTCGGCCAGGTCGAGGAGCGAGAACAGCCGCCGGCGGCCCTGTTCAAGGTCGTCGAGCTGATAGTCGATCGATCCCAGCGCGAGGATCGCCGGTGCGTAGGTGGGGACAAGCTCGAGTGACTGCTCGAGACTGGTGATGCAAGCGTCGAGGTCGCCGAGCGCGGACATGACGATGCTCTCAGCGTAGGCAGCCTCAGCCATGAACAGCTGGGCGCCCTGTTCGTCCTCCGTCATCACCAGCTCCTGTCATCTGTACCGAGGCCGTCGCAGATCCTACGCGCCCCTCGATCGCAGGTGGCCACAGGCGAGTGGAATGGCGGACCACCTCGCCGATGGCACGGGCTCGACGCGGTCAGCGGTCGAACCGCTGCTTGAGTTCGGCGAGGTCGAACCGTTCGGGGTCCCAGTCGCCGAGCCACTCCCGCCTGTCGTACGGGTCGTCTCCGCCGGTCGCGACCTCGACGCACTGTTCGTAGCCGGGTAGACCGCCGCAGTCCTCGGGTGGGAACGCCCGTGCCCCGTCGAGCAGCTGCCGCCGGTAGTCGACGGGTTCCCCGATCCGTCGAACGACGCGGATGTCGTGGAGCCAGCCGTCACCGAAGTCGTACTCGTACTGGCAGCGGTCGTGCTCGGCGAAGTAGCTGACGAGGGGAACCTCGGCAGCGTCAGGGTGGGGATCGCCGAAGGGGTCCTCGTACGGTGACCCGCCGATCACCGTGCCGGTCGGCGTCGCGAAGGCGAACAGGTGGTCGTCGTCCCAGTCGCAGACGATCTGGATGGCGTGGTGGAGGTCGCCGAAGGTGGCGTCGGCCGCGATCGCGATCCGCCGCCAGATTCGGGGACGTGCCCCGGCCAGGGTGATGTCGAGCTCGTAGGCCTGAGCCATCCCGTGCGCATCCGTCGGTGTGGGGCGCCGGGCGGGGTCGACCGGCACGGTGTCGCAGCACTTCTTGTACTTGCGGCTGCTGCCGCACCAGCACGGGTCGTTGCGGCCCGGAGGCCACGCGAGCTCCTGGCCGGCCTCGGCGAGGTTGGCGGCCAGCGCGGCCCGGGTGCGCCAGTCCGTCACCTCGAGGTCTGCCGCGGTCGCTAGCGGGAGGAGCTCCTCGGGGTCGAGGGGAACCAGCACCGGGTGGCGCGCGTGCTCGCGAGCGACGTCGATGAGCGTGCCCTGCACGATCCGGGCGTAGGTGGCGTAGTCGCGTGTGCCGACCCGCGCGGCCAGCTCCGGCCAGCGGTCGACGGCGTCCTCGAAGGCGCCGGGCGGGAACCACCCGACCGCCAGCACGTCCACCGGCTCGTCCTGACGCCACGGGGTCGGCGGCGCGGGGTCCACCCCAGGTCGAGCGCCACGGTCCGATCCAGCCGGTCGGGACCCTCCCAGGGTTCCCCATCGTCCGCGGGCCCGGCCCAGAAGGGGCCGTCGTCCCGTGCGTCGGCAGGCTCCCAATCGTCGGTAAAGGCGACGTCGTCGCTGCCGAGTCCCACCTCCGCGAGGTCCCGACGCTGGACGATCCGCCGGCGGTGCTCGGAGGTGAGGTAGCGGGGAGTGCCGAAACGCATCCCGTCGTAGGCGTCGGTCGCGATGCCCAGCGCGCCCAGCATGGTCCCGGCACGTTGGGAAGGGCTGCCGCTGATCCCGAACCAGTCGGTCAGGTCACCGATCGACAGGCCGTCGCCGTGTGAGTCGAACAGCTCGTTGGCCTTCCCGACGATCCAGGCGATCGCGGCCGCAGCCGTGTCGGCACGGCCCCGACCGCGGAAGATCCCAGCATCGGCGGCCACGAGGTCTGCGAGCAGCCGCCGAACCGCGGTGCGGAACTCCACGTCGAACAGCACACCCGCGCAGCGGTCGAGCAGGTCGACCACCTCGCCGACCCGGTCGCGGATGTCTCCGGGGATCGGGTCCCAGTGGAAGGGCTCATCCGGGAGCGGGTCGGTGGAACGATCCGTCAACGTCGCGTCGCCGCCGACCGTCAGGGCGAGCAGATCCAGCAGCGACCGGTAGTAGCCCTCGGCGTCTTCGAGGAACGCAGGGTCGCCAGACGGTCCGCCCCAGGCGGGAG
>JBDNIX010000355.1:0-15905 GCA_041688045.1 Nitriliruptoraceae bacterium | reverse complement strand
GATGCCCAGGTGGCAGAGCGCTCGTCGTCGCTTCGTGCGGCGCGCGTACCGTTCGTGCACGCCCGCGTCGTCCTGGCGGAACGCCCGGCCTCCGCGAAGCCCGGCGATGAAGCCCTGATCCTGCTGGACGGCACGATCGAGGGCTTCGTCGGCGGGACCTGCGCGGAGGCCACCGTGCGTGACCAATCGCTGCGGCTGCTACAGACGGGTGAGTCGTTGCTGGTGCGGATCACCCCGGCACCCGAGGACGATCAGCCCGGCAAGTTGGTGGTCCACAACCATTGCCTGTCGGGTGGCACGATCGAGATCTTCCTGGAGCCGGAACTTCCCGTTCCGATGGTCGTCGTCGCCGGCGACGCGCCCATCGCCCAAGCGCTGGTGACGCTGGGCCAGCACCTGGGGTACGACCTGCGCACGTATGACGGGTCGGTACCCGTTGACGCCTCCGCGGTTGTCGTGGCGTCTCACGGCCGGGACGAAGAACCCGCACTCACCGCGGCGCTCGAGGCCGGGGTCGGCTACGTGGGCCTGGTGGCCAGCCCGCGACGAGGCACCGCCGTCGTGCAATCGTTGGACGTCGACCTACGGGCACGGATCGACGTCCCGGCCGGCCTGGATATCGGCGCACGAACGCCCGAGGAGGTCGCCCTGTCGATCCTTGCCGGAATCATCCAGGTGCGCCCCCGGCCAGCCAGTCCACCATCGGCCACGGAGCCGGGCGAGCCGGGCGAGACGTCGGAGTCCGTCGCGCGGACCGCCATCGATCCGGTCTGTGGAATGTCGGTCGCCGTGGTCGGATCGTCTCTTCACGTCGAGCACGACGGGGACAAGGTGTGGTTCTGCGGGACCGGCTGCCAAAAGGCCTTCACCGCCGATCCGGCGGCGTTCGGGGCGTGACCGACATCGCTGAACTGGTCGACGACGTCGGCGCGCTCGTCGCACGGCTGGACGACGTCGGCTACCTCGCCGATCCGGGCCTGGCCACGGCGTTGTTCTGCGCCGTGCGCCTGCCCCAACCGCTGATCCTCGAAGGCGAGGCCGGGGTCGGCAAGACCGAAGCGGCCAAGGCACTGGCCCTGGTCCTCGACACGCCCCTGATCCGCCTGCAGTGCTACGAGGGGATCGATGCCGCCGAAGCACTGTACGAGTGGAACTACCAGCGGCAGCTGCTGGGTATCCGCCTGGCCGAGACAGCCGGCAGGGACATCGACGAACACGACCTGTTCGGTCCCGATTACCTCGTCGGCCGGCCCCTGCTGGATGCCATCCGCCATCCCGGCCCGCGACCCGCGGTCCTGTTGATCGACGAGATCGACCGGGCAGACGATGAATTCGAGGCGTTCCTGTTCGAACTGCTCGCCGAGTCGTCCGTGACGATCCCGGAATTGGGCACCATCCGCGCCGAGGTACCGCCCATCGTGGTGCTGACGTCCAATCGGACCCGCGACCTGCACGATGCACTCAAGCGACGGTGCCTGTACCACTGGATCGACTACCCTTCGCTTGACCGGGCGGTCGACATCATCCGGCGGCGCGTCCCGGTCAGCACCCGTCCACTGGCCGAACAGATCGCCGGCGCGGTCGGCAAACTCCGACACCTCGATCTGCAGAAGCCCCCAGGCATCGCCGAGGCCATCAACTGGACGCTGGCGCTGGACCTGTTGGGCGCTCCGGCGCTGGACGCCGAGGCGGCCGACCGGACCCTGGGATCGGTCCTGAAGTACCGGGAGGACGTCGAACTGGCCCGCCAGCACGGGCTTGACCGGATTGCCGGGACGTGAAGCCGGAACCGCACTCCGCCTCGCCTGCCGACGGTCCGGACCTGGCGGAGGTCGCCGGCCGGTTCAGCACGCTGCTGCATGCGGCGGGTGTGCCGGTGTCACCTGAACGAGGTGGGCGCTTCGCCGCCGTCGTGCCACTGACGGCGCCCGCCACGACCGCGGAGCTGTACTGGGTGGCCCGGGTCACGCTCGTCAGCGATCGTGGACAGCTGGAGGTGTTCGATCGCGTCTTCTCCCGGGTGTTCGGCGGCCTGGTCGACATCGCCGAACAACGCGGCGATCGGCTGGCGCCACCGCCGACCCACGTTCGCCCGGGTGAGACGCGACCACCCACGGCCGGTGACCGTCCCGGCGCGACGTCGCCCGTGCCCTCATCGAACCCCGCGGGTGATCCGGGCGGAGAGGGTGATGGCGACGACCTACAGGACACGGTGCTGGCGGCGATGAGCACGGACGAGCGGTTGCGCACCAAGGACTTCGCCAGCCTGACTCCTGAGGAGGAACGGCGGCTACGCGTCCTGCTCGACGACCTGAAGCTGGCGCCGCCTCCCCGACGGTCCCGGCGGCGGGTCCGGCACGTTCGAGGTGACCGGTTCGACCTGCGAGCGACCGTGGCGGCCGCGCACCGCACCGCCGGTGACCCGGTCGTGCGCGTTCGGCGTCGCCAGCGCACGCGGCCGCGTCGGCTCGTGCTGCTGTGCGATATCTCGGGTTCGATGGAGCCCTACGCGCGGGCCTACCTGCAACTGCTGCACTCCGCGGTGGGCGGCGCCCGGGCCGAGGCCTTCGTGTTCGCCACGCGCCTGACCCGTCTGACGCGCGAACTGCGCGTCCGCCATCCGGAGGTAGCGCTCCAGCGCGCGGGCCGGACGGCACCGGACTGGTCCGGGGGCACACGGATCGGGGAGGCGCTCAAGCGATTCAACGACGATCACGGCCGACGCGGCATGGCACGCGGTGCCGTGGTGGTCATCGTTTCGGACGGCTGGGAACGCGACGATCCGGCCCTGCTGGGGGAGCAGATGGCCCGCCTGTCCCGGCTGGCCCACCGCATCGTGTGGGTCAACCCCCGCCGCGCCAGTCCACGCTACGAGCCGCTGGTCGGCGGGATGTCTGCCGCGTTGCCCTACGTCGACACGTTCGTCAGCGGACACTCGATGGCCGCCCTGGATGAGGTCGTCGCGGCGATCGCGCGTCAGGACCGGTAGCGGCTCAGCTCGATCGCGGGGCAGCGGTCCATCACGACGTCCAGCCCTGCGTCGGCCGCACGCTCGGCGGCCGCTTCGTCGACCACGCCGAGCTGCATCCAGACCGCCTTCGCACCGATCTCGATCGCCTCATCGACGTGCATGCCCGCCAGGTCGGAGCGCCGGAAGATGTCAACGACATCCACCTCGATGTCGCTGGGGATCGACGCCAGGTCCGGATAGGTCTGCAGGCCCTGGACCTCGTCGGTGTTCGGGGTGATGGGGACGACGGTGTAGCCGTTGGCCAGCAGGGTGCCGATGACGCCGTGGCTCGGTCGATGGGCGCGGGGCGAGGCACCTACGACCGCGAAGACGCGGGCGGTGTCGAGGATTCGCCGGGCGGTCGCGGTGGTCGGGTCGTCGGTCACGGGAAGCCTTCTGTCGGGCCAGGGGTGGTCGGGTGCTCATCCGCACAACGCGCCGAGGGGTCCGGATCTTCCGTTAGGCTGCCGTCGGCCGCTGTGTGGGAGCATGGCGCCTTCAGCTCGAGGAGGACACCCGGTGGCACGGTCCGATGGGAAGCGCAACGACGCGAACGCGGAGTCCTCACGCGGGTCGAAGGACCCGACGGCGCCCAAGGGCCGCCCGACCCCGGGTCGTCGGCAACGGCAGGCGGAGGCCCGCGCGCGCGCCCGCCGCAACCGCATCCGCAAGCGCTTCTGGTGGACGTTCTGGATCCTGGTCGTGCTCGGCATCCTGGTCGCGTTGGTCGTGACCGGCGTCGGTGCCGGTCCCCAGACGGTCGTGCAGTAGCCGAACGCCCCTGGCCGATCACGGCGATCGGTTGACCTCCGCCGCCGTTGGCCTCCAGCGGCCACACGGGGTCTGGCGGCCGTCGCGCGCGGAGCAAGAAGGAGCGGACACCGCCACCGTCACCGTCACCGTCAACAACGGCATCGATGGCGATCGGCTGACGCAGACGATCGAGGCGATCCAGCAGGATGCTGCCGTCGGCACCGTGTCGAGCCCGAACACGACCGACGGCAGTTGCAGGATCTGTGCCGATACGTGCAGGACACCTCACCGGTGCGCGACGTCCTGGTCAATCCCGTGCCGGTGACGACCTCGCCGAAGATCGTCTGGGAGGCGCGGTGGAGTGGAGCGGGTGACGGGAATCGAACCCGCATAACTAGCTTGGAAGGCTAGGGCTCTGGCCATTGAGCTACACCCGCGGGCGGGATGATGCTATCGCGCCGTGTCCAGGGCCCGGGGACCCGCGAAGCACGGCCGATCGGCCACCCGAGATCGGGTCCCGTGGTGTCGTGGTCCCGTCCGGTGACGGTAGCGTGCGACGTGTCCGACCCGGAGGAGAAGACCCTTGGTCACCTATCAGGATCGCCTGCGCATCGTCCCGGAGTTTGCCGCGCACGAACACGACCGGATCCACGAGCTGATGTTCGGGCGGCTCGAACGGCGCCTGGCGCGGTGGGAGCCGGAGCAGGTCGAACTGGAGCTCTCGGTCAAGGACCGCGACACCCCCAAACAACGCATGGCGTTGGAATGCTGGATCAGCGGCGAAAAGAAGTTGGTGTCGACCTCCAACGAGGAGGACCTGATGAAGGGTGTTGTGGAGGTCCGCGACGACCTGTGGCGCCAGATCGACAAGATGGTCACCAAGCGCGAAAGCGCTCGCGAACGCTGATCTTCGGCGATCGGACCAGCTCGCGGGGTCCCGCGTGGGCGGGACCCCGCGATGATGGTCGGGGTGGCCGGATTCGAACCGGCGACCCCCTGCTCCCAAAGCAGGTGCGCTAACCAAGCTGCGCTACACCCCGGACCGGGGGAGCGTAGCCGCCCCGTCGGGTTCGCCTGATCGCCCCGGATGGACATCCGGACGGCGACCTGGGACCATCATCTCTTCCCTGTGCCATGGCCCCGACTCGCTGCGCCCTACCCTCACGCCCGCCGCGACTCCATCGCCCGTCCGGTCGTGCGCGAAGGCGCGTGCGGGACCCGCACGCACTCCACCGTCTGAGAAGGACCTCTGCCCGTGAAGACCTCCGTCGAGACCGTCGACCCCGTCACGATGAAGCTCACCGTCGAGGTCGAGCCCAAGCGTGTCAAGCAAGCCTTCGACAAGGCTGCCCGCGAACTGGCCAAGCAGGTCAACATCCCGGGTTTCCGCCCGGGCAAGGCCCCCCGACGGCTGCTCGAACAGCGGTTCGGCGACGGCGCCATCGCCCAGGCCGCCATGGAAGAAGCCCTGTCCGACTACTACGTCGAGGCACTTCGCGAGAAGGAGCTGGATGTCGTCGCCCAACCGGAGGTCGACGTCGAGGTCTTCGACGAGGCCGAAGGTGCGCGCTTCACCGCAACGGTCGAAGTGCGTCCCACCTTCGATCCGCCCGACTACACCGGCATCGGCGTCACCTTCCCCGACTACGAGGTCGATGAGGGCGATGTCACCGAGCAGCTGAACAACCTGCGCGAACGGTTCGCCGAGGTCGATGAGGTCGACCGTCCGGCCGAGTCCGGCGACATGGTGACGCTCGACCTGACCGTTGAGATCGACGGCGAGCCCCTGGAGGATGCGACCGTCGAAGACGCCTTCTACGAGGTCGGCTCAGCGGGCGTCACGCCCAAGCTCGATGACGAGGTGGTCGGCAAGTCGGCGGGCGACACGTTCTCGTATGACGACGAGATGCCCGAGGGCTACCCGGAACATGGTGGAAAGCCGGCGACCTTCAACGTCCACGTCAAGGACGTCCGGGCCAAGACCCTGCCGGACCTCGATGACGATTTCGCCACGACCGCCTCGGCCTTCGACACGATCGACGAGTTGCGTGACGACATCCGTAACTCGCTGCTGCGTCGCAAGATCCAGGAAGCCCAACACGATCTACGAGGTCGGATCCTCGAGGCCTACCTGGCCCGGGTCGAGGTCCCCCTGCCCGAGTCGATGGTGGAATCCGAGGCACAGGCGCGGATCGACCAGCTCCAGCAGCAGGCCAGCCAGTACGGCATGGACGTCGACACCATCCTGGCTGCCGAGGACACGACCCTGGAAGACTTCGAGGAGAACGCGCGGAATCAAGCGCGCAGTGGGGTCAAAGCCCAGCTGGTGCTCGACGCGCTGTCGCAGGAACTGTCGATCGATCTCGATCCCCAGGACATCGATCAGGAGATCGTCCGGCACGCACAGTCCAACCAGATGCCGCCCGAGGAGATCGCCAACATCATCGAGCAGCAGGGCAGCCTGCCCATGCTGATCGGTGACATCATGCGGCGCAGGACGATCGACACGATCGTGGATGCCGCAGACGTGGACGGTGGGCCGAGTGACGAACAGCTGATCGAACTCGGTCTGATGGACGACCCCAACGCCTCCGACGGCGGGAACGAGGCTCCGGGCCTGATCGTGCCGGGACAGGATACGGGCGGTGAGGCCGGCGAGCTGATCGTTCCCGGCAAGGACTAGTCGCCGCCGAAGCATCGGCTGAACGACAGAGCGAGATGAAGGGACCCCGTCGGGGTCCCTTCATCTCGTCGGCCTTGTTTCACGTTGGCGGGTCAGCGCCCGTCCACGACGGCGCGACCCATCCCGGTCACGGTGCCGGTGCCGGTGCCGGGGCGGGCGCCGGGGCCGGGGGAGCCGGGTCACTGTCCGGATCGAACCCGACGGTGCTCAGCGTGGCCTCTGCCTCATCGGCGTCGAAGTCGTCGGCGGGGGCCACGTAATTGAAGATGGCCAGTCGACCGTCGCCGTTGTCGGCCACGACCAGCATCAGGGTCAGATCCGGCTGGCCTTCGGCCTGGGACGGCAGCGTGTCGTAGCGCAACTGGCGCGCCTCTGCGGCGCCCGTCACGTCGATCTGCTCGTCGCTGTCCGGCTCACCGAACTGCTGATTGTTGTCGTCCACCAGTTCCTGGAGCTCAGGTGCTTCCGGGAGCGTGTCCGTGTCGATCGCGATACCGGCGATCTGCCGCTGGCCGTCGGGGGTCACCGCGGCGATCACCCCCTGTTGCAGGTAGGCGTTCGGATCAACCGTGTAGCCGTCCGGAACGGGCAGGATGATGCCGTCACCGCGATACTCACCATCGACCACCTGCTCGTTGGGATCAGGCAGATCCCCCTGCTGGGCGAGTGACTCCTCGAGCGCGTCGAGCTGCTCCTGCTCCTCCTCGGAGAGGTCGTTGCCGGGTTGCTCCCCGTCGCCGCCCTCCGGCGGGTCGGTTTCGCCAGTCTCGGGCGGTGAACTGTCACCGTCCGGCTGTGCGTCGTCGTTGCCACCGTCCGCGCAGGCAGAGACGAGCAGGGCGGCGGCCAGTGCGGCCGCGGTCGTACGGAGAATGCGAGAACGCACGGATGCTCCTGTGAAGGGAAAGGCTGCACGCTACGGGCCCGCAGGGGGAGCACGATCACCTGACCCCGGCGGGCGGCCGTGGTCGCGGCCGACCGCATCGAAGGTTGCCGGCGACCTGCGTGGCCGGGACGCAACCCGGGGAGGGCGGTGCAACGCACCGGTACGCTCCGTTGGCACCTGGCGGCGGTCGCGATCGCGGTCCGCTACCTCGATCACCCCGCGGCGCCGGGTTCGGCCTGTCGCGAACATCACGACCAACGGAGCGCCCGTGGACACCACCGGCTTCGACCCCATCGGTACCGGACCGACCTCGCCGACCAGCTACCTCGTCCCGACGGTCATCGAGCAGACCAACCGCGGCGAGCGCGCGTTCGACATCTACTCGCGCCTGCTGCAGCAGCGGATCGTGTTCCTTGGCACGCCGGTCAACGACGACATCGCCAACGTCGTGATGGCCCAGCTGCTCCACCCCGAATCCTAGGATCCGGACAAGGACATCTCGATCTACATCAACTCGCCCGGTGGCTCGATCACGGCGTTGTTCGCCATCTACGACACGATGGCCTACATCAAGTGCGACGTGCAGACCATCTGCATGGGACAGGCCGCCTCGGCTGCCGCCGTGTTGCTCGCGGCCGGCACGCCCGGAAAGCGGTTCGCCCTGCCGCATTCTCGGATCCTGTTGCACCAGCCGTCCGGTGGCGCGGAAGGGCAGTCGGTCGACATCGAGATCCAGGCCCGCGAGATTCTGCGGATGCGGGACCTGCTCAACGAGATCCTGGCCGAGAAGACCGGGAAGACGGCCGAGCAGATCGACCTCGACACCGACCGGGACTTCATCCTGACCGCCGACGAAGCCCGCGAATACGGGCTCATCGACGAGATCATCGCGTCGCGAAAGGCGCAGGAGCAGGTCGTCAGCTAGCTCCGACGGGATGTCCACGGCCGTGGCGACGCCTCTCAGCGTCGGCGCGGTGGGGTGGTTACCATGCCCCGCAGGGAGAGCGTCGGCCGTGCGGGCCGGGCCTCGCCCTGAGAACGAGCATCAGCTGAGAACGAGCAGGAGCACCAGACCGATGTGGCCCGCAGACGCCGGCCATGGCGGGACAGCGGAGCAGGTGACGGACCAAGCGAGGCAGTGATGGCCAAGTTCGGTGAGGGCGACGCCCTCCTGAAATGCAGTTTCTGTGGCAAGTCCCAGAAGCAGGTCAAGAAACTGATCGCCGGTCCCGGGGTCTACATCTGCGACGAATGCATCGACCTGTGCAACGAGATCATCGAGGAAGAACTCTCCGAGCCGGCCGATCTGCAGCTCGACGAACTGCCCAAGCCCAAGGAGATCTACGGGTTCCTGAACGACTACGTCGTCGGGCAGGACTCCGCCAAGAAGACGTTGGCTGTCGCGGTCTACAACCACTACAAGCGCATCCAGGTCGTCTCGTCGGTCTCCACCACCGGCGAGGACGTGGAACTGCAGAAGTCCAACATCCTGTTGCTCGGGCCGACGGGGTCGGGCAAGACCCTGCTCGCCCAGACGCTCGCCAAGCTGCTGAACGTGCCGTTCGCCATCGCGGATGCCACGGCGTTGACCGAGGCGGGCTACGTGGGCGAGGATGTGGAGAACATCCTGCTGAAGCTGATCCAGGCCGCTGACTTCGATGTCAAGAAGGCCGAAACCGGCATCATCTACATCGACGAGGTCGACAAGATCGCGCGCAAGTCCGACAACCCGTCGATCACCCGAGATGTTTCCGGCGAGGGCGTCCAGCAGGCCCTGTTGAAGATCCTGGAGGGCACCGTTGCTTCGGTACCTCCGCAGGGCGGGCGCAAGCACCCGCACCAGGAATTCATCCAGATCGACACCGCCAACATCCTGTTCGTCTGCGGCGGCGCCTTCGCCGGGCTCGAGAAGGTCGTCGAGCAGCGCCAGGGCCGCCAGGGTGTCGGTTTCGGGGCCGAGGTGGCCGCGCGGCACGAAAAAGATCTGGCCAAGCTCCTTCGCGACGTGCTGCCCGAGGATCTCGTGCGGTACGGATTGATTCCGGAGTTCATCGGGCGACTGCCAATCGTTTCTTCGGTCGAACCGCTCGACCGTGAGGCGCTGGTCGACATTTTGACCTCGCCGAAGAACGCGTTGACCAAGCAGTACCGCCGCTTCTTCGAGTTCGACGGGGTCGAATTGGAGTTCGACGAGTCGGCCCTGCAAGCCATCGCCGATCTGGCCATCCTGCGTCAGACCGGTGCCCGTGGCTTGCGCGCCATCCTCGAAGAGGTGCTGCTCAACACGATGTATGAGCTTCCGTCCCGCGAGGACGTGGGTCGCTGCGTCATCACCGACGAAACCGTTCGCAACAAGACCAACCCCACCCTGGTCCCGCACGGCAAGCTCCATGAGGTCGAGGGCCCGCAGGAACGTTCCGCCTGACGTCGGCGTGCCATGATGACGCCGACGGCCTGATTGATCGCGGCGAGCCCGTCCAGTCTGGCCTCGAGTTCCGCATTCGAGCGATGTGCTCGGCGGTACGCGCCACCGGTGGCCAGTTCGGCGTCCACGTCCACCCGCGCGCCGCGGTCGCCTGAGAGGACGCGGCAACACGGCGCAACAACCCCCAGTTGGCGCTAGGGGCGAACGCGGGTGTTCGGAGCGCAGGCTCCGGTGCGATGCTGTGGGCAACGGCTCGGGAGCTCATCGATGGACACCCTGGATCATCAGCTCGATCGCTGGACCGCTGCGGGATTGATCACCCGCGAGCAGGCCGCCGCGATCGGAAGCTACGAACGTGACCATGCCGATGAGGCAGGTGCTTCGAGGCAGCGGTCACTGACCAGTCCGGCGGAGGCCATCGGGTACGTCGGGGCGGCCCTGGCGCTGGGTGCGACCGCACTCATCCTGAGCGACCTGTGGCGGGAACTGCTGGTGGGGGGCCGCCTGGCCCTGGTCGCGGTGCTGACTGTTGCCCTGTTCGGTGCCGGCCTGGGCGTGAGGACGTCGAGCTCCGGTGCGATGCGGCGCCTCACCAGCGTGCTGTTCGCCGCGACCGTCGCCGGCGTCGGCTGGTTCAGCAGCGTGATCGCCGTCGACATCGCGGATCTGCGCCCGGCGGCGGCCGGGGTGACGGTCGGCCTGGCGACGGTGGCTGTGGCCCTTGTTCTCTACCTCTGGAAGCGTCGGGCACTGCTGCAACTCGCCGTGCTGGGCTCGACGTTGATCGCGCCGGTTTCCGCCCTGGGTCTCACGACGATTTCGCCGGGGCCCGGCTGGTATGGGTTGGTGGTTGGAGCCGTCGGCGCCGCGTGGTTCCTGCTGGCCCTCGGTGGATGGCTGGCACCACGGGTCGTCGGAGAGATCGCGGGGGCCCTGGTGGTGTTCATCGGCGTGCAGGTCGGATCCTTCGCTGACGCCCGCGTCATCGGACTTGCCGTGGGTGTTGCGGTCGCGGCTGGGCTGGTCGCCCTGGCTGTTCGCCGCGACGAACTCCACCACCTCATCATCGGGGCACTGGCGCTGTTCGTCCTGAGCCCGCAGCTGGTCTTCGAGATCTTCGGGGACGCCATCGGCGCACCGGCCACCCTGTTGCTGGTCGGACTGCTGCTGGTCCTGTTGGCCGTCGGTCTCGGCCGCGCACGACGCGAGGCCGTGCAGACCCGCCCGACCGACCCGGAGGGATCACGATGAGTGACACCACGGCTCCCACCCGGAGCATGCCCGCACTGATCGGAGCCGGCGTCCTGATTGTCGTTGTCGTCGGACTGGTCCTGGTTTTTGGGATCGCCCGGCCGCCGGAGCTCGCGACGCTGGTGGATGACCCGGCGCCCGCGCCGACGGCAGCGGTCGCGTGGACGGCGTTCGATCGCGAGGGCTCCTGTCTGTACGTGGCGGAACCCGACGGCACCACGGAATCGCTGCGGTGCGATCTGGAAGGTGGGGACATCTGGGGTTGGGATGACGACGGCATCGCGTTGCTCACCTACGGGCTCGCGGAGGACCTTCAGCACATCGACCCGCAGACGGGAGAGACCCTCGAGCGGGAACGGCTCGACGGCATCGACCCGTCTCGGCCCCCACTGACCGCCAGAGTGGCCGGTCGGAATCAGGACGGGACCCTGACCGTCATCCGCCACGACTCCGAGGACGTCGTGTGGGAGGTGGACGCGCCGGAGGGGTACACGATCAACGACGGTGCTCTGTCTCCCGACGGCGAGTGGGTGGTCATGGTCGACTCAGCCGAGCGGGTGCTGGTCGTGCCTGCGGACGGATCCGCGGAACCGCGCATCTGGGCCGACGGCGCGGACGTGTGGCAGGCACCGGTGTGGGAGGGGATGCCCACGGACGAGGCGGACTGAACGTCGCCGCGGGCCGGGGCCGCATCCGCATCGGGTGGTCGGGCGGGGCGGCTGGCTACGCTCAGCCATCCTGGACCCCATTTGTGACGGACGTCTGACGATGACCGAGCTTCCCAAGGCCTACGACCCGGCAGCGGTCGAGCCGGACCTCTACGAGGACTGGCGGACCGCCGGTCTGTTCCATGCCGATCCGGACGACGACGGCGATCCCTACTCGATCGTGATTCCGCCCCCGAACGTCACCGGGTCGCTGCACGTGGGCCACGCACTGGACAACACCATCCAGGACGTGCTCATCCGCCGCGCGCGGATGGTCGGCAACAACGCGGTGTGGATCCCCGGGATGGACCACGCCGGTATCGCCACGCAGATGGTGGTCGAGAAGCAGCTGGCCGCTCAGGGCAAGACCCGTCATGACCTCGGCCGTGAGCGCTTCGTCGAGCGCGTGTGGGAGTGGAAGGAGGAGTCGGGGGGCGCCATCCTCCGGCAGCTCCAGACGCTCGGGTGTTCGCTGGACTGGGAGCGCGAGGCGTTCACGTTCGACGGACCGCGCAACCTCGCGGTCACCAAGGTGTTCGTCGAGTTGTACGACCAGGGGCTGATCTACCGCGGCGCGCGTCTCATCAACTGGGACCCGGTGCTGCACACGGCGCTGTCCGACATCGAGGTGGATCACGAAGAGGTCGACGGGGAACTCGTCCACTTCCGCTACCCGTTCGCCGACGGGGACGACAGTGACGGACTGGTGGTCGCAACGACGCGTGCGGAGACGATGCTCGGCGACACCGCCATCGCCGTGCACCCGGACGACGAGCGCTACCGGCACCTCGTCGGCAGGACGGTCCGCCACCCGTTCCTGGACCGTACGTTCCCGGTCATCGCGGACGACTACGTGGATCCGGAGTTCGGGTCGGGTGCGGTCAAGATCACCCCGGCGCACGACCCCAACGACTATCAGATCGGTCTGCGTCACGACCTGCCGATGATCGACATCATGGACGACGACGCGGTCATCACCGACGTCGGCGGCCGGTTCGCCGGGCTGGGTCGCTACGACGCCCGTGCCGCCATCAAGCAGGCTCTGGACGAGGCGGGCCTGCTGATCCGTAGTGAGCCGCACCGCCACCAGGTGGGTCACTCCTCACGATCCAAGGCCGCGGTCGAACCGCGCCTGTCCGATCAGTGGTTCGTCAAGGTCGGTCCGCTCGCGGAACGCGCCATCGCGGCGGTCAAGGACGGTGACGTCCGGATCGTGCCGCAGCGCAACGCCAAAGCGTTCCTCGACTGGTTGGAGAACCTGCACGACTGGTGCATCTCACGCCAGCTGTGGTGGGGGCACCGCATCCCCGCCTGGCACCACCAGGACACCGGCGAGATCCGCGTGTCCGCGGAACCGATCGACGAGGACGGGTGGGTGCAGGACCCCGACGTCCTCGACACGTGGTTTTCGAGTCAGCTGTGGCCGTTCGTGGTGTTCGGCTGGCCGGAAGAGACCGCCGACCTGAAACGCTGGTATCCGACCTCCACATTGGTCACGGGCTACGACATCAACACCTTCTGGGTGTCGCGGATGTTGATGATCGGCTTGTGGTTCACCGATTCTGTGCCGTTCCACGTCATCTACAACCACGGGCTCGTCCGCGACGAGCATGGCAAGAAGATGTCCAAGTCCTTCGGCAACGTCATCGATCCGCTGGATCTGGTCGACGAGTACGGCGCGGACGCGACCCGGTTCGCACTGCTGCGTTCGGCGGCAACCGGGACCGACGTCCCGCTGGCCGAGGAATGGGTGGAGGGCACGAAACGCTTCGCCAACAAGCTGTGGAACACGTGCCGGTTCGCGCTGTCGAACCTCGAGGGCACCATGCCCGGCGACGTGCCGCCGCGGGACGACCTGGCCTTGGAGGACCGCTGGATCCTGTCGCGCCTGGAAGCCGTCCGTAGCGAGGTCGATGCCGGCTACGACGCCTACGACTGGCCCGTGGCGGCGCGTGGGCTCTACCACTTCGTGTGGGACGAGTTCGCCGACTGGTACGTCGAAGCGGTCAAGGTGCGTATCTACGGCGACGACCGGGAGGCGGCCGCCCGGCGGGTGCTCGCGATCGTGCTCGACGACGTGCTGCGCCTCCTGCATCCGATGATGCCGTTCGTGACCGAAGCGCTCTGGCGTGCCTTGACCGGAGCGGCCGGAGGCACGGATTCGCTCATGGTCGCCGCCTGGCCGCAGGGCCGAGCCGACGACCGGGACGTGGATGCGGAGACGGACTTCGCGGTCCTGCAGGATCTGGTGACCCAGACCAACCGTTTCCGATCGCAGAACTCCATCGCGCCGTCCAAGCGGTTCGACCTGACCGTGGCCTCCGACCGCCGTGAGCTGATCGACGCGCAGCAGGAGCTGGTGTCGTCACTGGCCCGCCTGTCTGGCGTCACCTGCGTCCGGACGATCGAGGAGCGCGATGGCACATCGACCATCCAGCTGGCATCCGGTCAGGCACAGGTCGATCTGACCGGTTTGATCGATGTCGCGGCCGAACTCGAGCGACTGCGCAAGGAACTCGACAGCGCCCGCGCCGACCTGGCCAAGGTGACGGGAAAGCTGGCCAACACCTCATTCGTGGAACGCGCCCCCGCCGACGTGGTCGAGCGCGAACGGCACAAGCAACGCGACGCCAAGGCCGCCATCGCCCAACTCGAGGAACGCATCGCGGCTCTGGAGGTCATGCAGGGCACGGGGCAGAGCTAGGAGTTCGCCGGCGTGGTGGTCCCTGGCTGACCGTGGCAGCGACGCGCGTCACCGTGTGACGCGCATCGCTGCCAACCGGTCAGCGGTGACCTCGTCCAGCGGGTAGAACAGTTCCAGTGCCAGCTCGGCCACGGTCACATCGGCGGGCGTCCCGAACGTCGTGATCGTCGTGAACATCGCCAGCTCGCCACGCGGGTGGCGCAGGCGGAACGGCATGACCACGCCGTCGGGTGGGTCGATGCGGCGGGGGAGTGCTCGCACCGTGGCGTAGTTCTCGACCTCCTCGAGCAGCGAACTAACGAACTAAGTCCCGCGTCACCGGTCGCGGCGATGTCGCGTCGGAGCCGGTCGAGCAGGTGGTGGGCGACCTCGGCCAGGTTGACCAGTAGGGGCGCCAGCCCGTCCGGATGCAGGGTCAGCCGGTAGACGTTGGTCGGCGGCCCGAGCACGGCCGGACCGACAGCGCCCAGCAGTGCCGTGACGGCGTCGTTGGCGGCGACCACGGTCCATGCGCGGTCGACGGCGACCGCCGGATAGGGATCGTGCCCCGCGAGCACCTGGTCGACCGCGGCGCGGACCGTTGCCAGCTCCGGCGCGTCGTAGGGCCGTTGCGGGTAGGCGGTGGCAAACCCGGCGGCGGTCAACAGCTCGTTGCGTTCCCGGAGCGGCACCTGAAGGTGTTCCGCCAGGGTGAGCACCATCTCGCGGCTGGGTCGTGACCGACCGGTTTCGAGGAAACTGAGGTGGCGCGCGGAAACCTCGGCGAGCAGCGACAGTTGTTGCTGCGACAGGCGTCGGCGCTCACGCCAGTGCCGGAGCAACGTGGCGAACCCGGATCCCGCCCGGACCTGTGGCGCACTCGACATGGCCCCTCCTGCGTCAACGGTGACCGTAGCCCGGTCACCTCCGCGTGGCGCTTACCTCACAGGTCATCGACGCGTGGCCGGATGATGGCGATCGTGACGGGCAGCGGTCCGCACCCGCGGCCGCACATCCGGACCAGGAGGTTTCGCTATGACCAGCATGCCCGTCCGACCCTTCGCCACCCGCCAAGCAGCCACCACGGGGGCGCCACCCGTGCCCCGCTGGCTGCGTGCCACCTATCTGATCGATGGAGCCGGCAGCGCCGCCATCGGTGTCGCGCTCGTGCTGTCGCCGGGATGGTTGAGTACCGGGTTGGGGGTGGCGACGACCGCGCCGGTGCGGTGGCTCGGAGCCGTGCTGGTGATGAACGGGCTGGTGAACGGCCGGGTTGTACAGGCGCTGAGCCGGCGCGCAATGCTGCCACCGATCGTGATCGACGCGGTGTTCGGTGTGACGGTGCTGGCGGTTGCGCTCGCCGACCCGTTCGGGGCCGCCGTGTGGGCGCGGTGGCTCGCGGGCGTCACCGGCGTGCTGTCGATGGACCTGGCGGTGGCCAAGGCCTCCGGGCGGTCGCGCGCGCCTCGCTGAGGACCGCCGGGGCCTTTGGACAGGGGTGCCGGGG
>JBDNIX010000354.1:0-6435 GCA_041688045.1 Nitriliruptoraceae bacterium | reverse complement strand
TCTGCCCGACCGAGGTCGGCGTCTGCTGGTCACGGCGTTGGCGGTCGCGATCGGCATGGCACTGTTCCCGACCGCGATGGCCGCGGCGGACACGGCGGACACGGCGGAGATCACACCCGCCCCGAGCCACCTGCCCCAGTCTCCGACGGTCGACATCACCCCTCGGGACATCGATCTGACCTTCCCGGTCGCCGAGCCCGGGAACGGCCTGCACTACCCCGACACGTTCCTGGCCCTGCGCGGGGGCGGCATCCGACTGCACGCCGCTACCGACATCATGGCGCCCAAGCATCGTCCGATCCACGCCGCGGTCGGCGGGCACATCACCTTCGCGCCGTACCCGGAAGCCCGATACGGCTGGATGCTGTCCATCCTGGGCGACGACGGCTATCGCTACGCCTACGTGCATCTCAACAACGACACGCCGGAGAAGAACGATTCCGGGGCCTGGCTGGACGATGACAACGGCGGTGTCGAGCACGCCTACGCCCCCCGGATCGTCGAGGCGATCCGCACCGACGGCACGGCGCAGGGTCTTCGGATCGAACGCGGCGAACTCATCGGATGGGCCGGCGACTCCGGCAACGCGAAGAACACCGCCTCCCACCTGCACTTCGAGACCCATGTTCCCGCGAACGACGATCACGACGGCTACCGGGTCAATCCGTATCACAGCCTGGTGGCGGCCGTGGACCGGGGCGACGTTCCCGGCGCAGGCAAGGTCGAGAAGATCTTCGACGGGCGCTTCGGCGATGTCGACCCGGACGGCACGCACGCAGAAGCGATCGAGCGGCTGGCCGACGACGGCATCATCTCGTCCTGTGAGCAAGATCGCTACTGCCCCGGCGACGCGGTGACACGTGCTGACCTGGCCGTATCGGTCGCCGCGGTCAGCGGGCTGGCGACCACCGCCACGACCGCGCCGCGCTTTCCCGATGTCAACGACGAGGATCCTCGCGCCGGCGCCATCGCCGCGGTCGACGCCGCTGGCATTCTGAACGGCTACGAGGACGGCACGTTCGGCCCCGAGGATCCGTTGACCCGCGCGCAACTCGCATCGATGCTGGTCCGCACGTTCGCGATCCCGGCGGCAGAAGACGACCCGCCGTTCACCGACGTGACACCGGGCCGAACCCACGTGGACGCCATCGCGGCGACCTACGAGGCGGGCCTGACAATCGGCTGTGAGGACGGCACGCGCTACTGCGGCCGGGACGACGTCACCCGCGCCCAGATCGCATCGTTCCTGGACCGCGCCCGCGCCGCCTTCGCCACGGACTGACCACCCCGCGCCTCACCCCGCGCTTCCGCGGAATCGGCGAACACCCTAGTCCGCTGAAGCCAACCGACCTCCCAGAGGTCACCCCACTTCACCGGCCGCGGCCACCACCCCACCGGACCCGTCCGCTGAAGCCAACCGACCTCCCAGAGGCCACCCCACTTCACCGGACCCAGCCCCCGCCAGCCTGCCGTCAGGCGGGGAGCTGGCGGACCTCGATCCCCTGGCGGCCGAGCGCGTCAAGCATGCGGGCGACGAACGACGCCATCTGGGCGCGTGAGACGTTGCTGTCCGGATCGAACTGGCCCGCCTGGCTGCCGCCGATGGTGATGCCGACGTCACGCGCGATACGGATCGTGCGCTCGTGCGTGTGCCCGTCGATGTCACTGAACCACCGGCGGTCGACCTCCAGCTCCTGCTCGGTCAGGAACTCCAGGGTGCGCACCAGGAAGGTCGCCATCTGCCCGCGCGGAACCCGGTCGTTGGGCCCGTAGGTGCCGTCCGGGCGACCGACGGTGATGCCCGCCTGCGCGATGATCTCGATCGATTCGGCGTGCACCGTGCCGCCGGTGTCGGGGAAGGTCCCCCCGGTGGATGGCGGCGGCTCGTACCCGGCGGCGCGCAGACTGCGTGACAGGAACGACGCCATCTCGCCGCGGGTGATGCGCCGCGCCGGGATGAAGCTGGTCGCGGTCACGCCCTCAGACACCCGGTGGAACACCACGCAGTCGATGTTGGCGACATGGACGCTGCGCCGGTTGACGTCGTCGAAGATCGTCGGCGGCAGATCGGGGCTGCAGACCGGCCGCTCCAACGCCTGCAGGAAGGCCAGCACGTCCAGCTCGCCGCCTGACGCCACCCGGCCGTCCAACGCCGACGACCGGCGGACGGTACGCAACAGTTCACCGATCAATTCTCCGGTGGTCGCAGCTGGCGCCAGACTGCGGCCGAGCGCCAGGGCGCCGGCGACCTGCGGCGCCGCGAACGAGGTCCCGTCGAACAGCTGATGCTGGCCGCCGGCCGTCAGCGACACGATGGCCTCACCGGGAGCGGCCAGGTCCACGACCGTCTCACCGAAGTTCGACGGTCGGTCACCGTCGGCCAACGCACCATTCCGATCGCTGGCCGCGACGGTCACCAGGTTCGGCAGCTGATAGGCGGCCGGAAACCGCTGCTGCGAGGAACTCGACAGATCCACCCCGTCGTTGCCCGCCGCGGCCACGACCGGTACCTCGACGTCGCTGATGGCCGCCAACAGATCGTCGTTGGGCTCGTCGATACCCCAGGTGAGCAGGATCACGTCCGCGCCGGCGTTCGCGACGTCGCGGATCGCGTCGGCGGCGGAGCCCACGCCGCCAACGATCCGGGGCGGCTCCGACGTCGACTCCGATTCGTAGATGCGCGCGACCAGCAGCGACACACCCGGCGCGACCCCGGCCATCCCGTAGTCGTCGTCGGCCCGGGCCCCGGCGATGCCGGCGACGGCGGTGCCGTGCCAGTCGCGATCGGCGTCCACGTAGGTCGACGAGGTCTGGTGCACGTAGTCGTACCCGTTGGCGCCGTCGTCGTTGACCCAGAAGGCCCCGTCGAGATCCTGGTGGGCCGCATCCACACCCGTGTCGACGACCGCGATGGTGACACTGGAAAGACCCGGTGTCAGCGACCACGCCTGCCTCGCCCGGATTCGGTCGAGGTACCACTGGAACTCCAGGAGCGGGTCGTTGAACAGCACCGGGTCCGGGTCACCGGTCTGCGCGGGTGTGGCGTCCTGGGCCGCCGCGGAGGGGCCGCCGCCGGGGGCCACCACGATACCGACGCCCATGGTCATCGCCGCCACGACGACCGCCGTCGCCCGGAGACCCCACGGGGCAGACCGTTCGTCCGCGCTGCCCTGCTGCCCGGTGATGATCACGCCTCCGCCGCCCAAGCCACCGACCGCCACTCACCGCCGCCGGCAGCCCGACACCTCGTTGTGTTCGTCGTGGTCACCCGGACGTCGTTCGTGCCGACTCCCGCGCCAGTGCATCCAGGGTCCGCGCCACGAACGACGCGATCTGGTCGCGCCGTGTGACGGTCGTCGGAGCGTAGTCACCACCGCCGACACCCCGCAGGATGCCCAGATCCCGGCCGACGTCGATGTTCGTCCGGTGCACGCTCGACGCCGTGTCGACGAACCACGGTCGGGACGGCACGCCCGAGGTTTCCGTGAGCTGCTCGTAGGTGCGGACCAGCAGCGAGGCCATCTGCCCGCGCGTCACGGGTTCGTGGGGCCGGAAGCGCCCATCGGTGTCCCCGACGACGATCTCCACCGATGACAGCAACGAAATCGCCGGTGCATGCACGCTCGTCAGATCGACGTCCTCGAAGTCCGGTGGCGCGGTGGTCGGCGCGACTCCCGCATCGGGCAGGACCCTCGCCAGCAGGCTGGACAGCTGCGCCCGGGTCACCGGCTCCGACGGCTCGTAGGTGCCGTCGGTCTGCCCGAACACGATGTCGTTGACCACCAGGCAGGAGATGCCCGGCGCGTGGACGCTGGAGCGCAACACGTCGCTGAAAGCGACCTGGGGCAGCTCGTCCGGCCGGCAGACCGGGCGTTGGATGCCCCGGACGAGGGCATCGACATCCAGCATCCCGCCGGATCTGGTGGTGTCGGTGAGGCTCGGCAGCACCCGACTGGTCCAGGTGACCGCGTCCACCACCTCCTCCGCACCGACGTAGGGCTCCACCCCGAGCGCCAGCGCCACCGCCCCGGTGACGTGCGGTGCCGCGAAGGAGGTCCCCTGCGCGATGCCGTGCTGGTCGCCGGGCAGGGCGACGGGGATGGCGTCGCCCGGTGCGGCCACGTCCACCACCTCGACGCCCGTGTTGGCGAACGACGGCACCGAGCCGTCCGCGGCGATCGCCGTGACCGCGATCACGTTCGGGAGGTCGTAGCCCGCGGGGAACACCGGCTGGGTGGGTGTCAGCACCCGGCCGTCGTTGCCCGTCGCGGCCACCACCACGACCCCACTCTCCTCGACGGCGTCATGCAGCAACACGCCGCCGTCGTTGGTGACCCACGACGCGTTGATGACGTCGGCCCCGGCTGCGACCGCCCGGTCGATGGCCGTCAGGATGCCCGCGAGCGTCGCCCCACCGGGTTCGAGTCCGTCGTTGGTGAACGCCGCCATGTCCAGGATCGACACCTCGGGGGCGATGCCGGCGATCCCGAACCCGTCCCCCGATCGTGCGGCGATCACGCTGGCCACGCCGGTGCCGTGCTGCCCCGGCTCGGGTGCGTCGGCCAGGGATGGCCCGCGGAACTGCTGCGTGACCGCGCCCTGAAGGTCCTGGTGCCCGGCGTCGATCACGGTGTCGATGACCGCCACGGACACGTCGGCCGAGCCCCGCGTCACCGCCCACGACGGCAGCAGGCGCACGTCGACACCCACCTCCCCCTGCGACACGGTCGAGTTCTCACCCAGCGGCTGGCCCGTGTTCTGCAGCCCCCACTGGAACCCGAACAGCGAGTCGTCGGGCAACGAGTCCTGGGCGAGGGTCGCGATGACACGGTCCGGCTCGGCGCGGTCCACCGCCGGGTCGGACGCCAACCGCGCGACCACGTCGTCGGCGAGCCCCGGACGCGCGCGCACCGCGTCGATGCCGGGTTCGATGGTGGAGGTGATCGCCGACTGCCCATCCACGACCCCGGCCAGGGAAACCTCTTCATCGAGGTACGACGCGACCGACCGCAGGGTCGCGGACCGCGTCGACGCATCGGCGTCGGCGTGCCAGCGGATCAGGACGCGATCGTCGACCGCACGCTCAGCACGCCCGGACGTGTCCGACGCCACCCCGACGGCTCCAGCGGCTGCAGCGGGCTGCAGCGTCCCGATACCCACACTCAGTACCACCACGGCCGCGACCACCACGGCCGCGAGGGCCCCGGGCGGTCCGACCGCTGGCGACCCGCCCGTCAGCCGGTCACCACCCGGTACACGAACGAGGCGAGCTGCCCGCGGAGCACCGGGTCCGCCGGGCAGTACCGGTCGTCGCCGCAGCCCGCAGTGATGCCGCGGGCCGACAGGGCCTCGATGGCCGGACGGTGCACGTTGCCGGTCCGCACGTCGGTGAAGGTGCCGGTGGTCTCCGAGGTGACCGCCAGCGCACGAGCCAGGAACGAGGCCATCTGTTGGCGCGTCACCGGATCACCCGGGCGGTAGGTGTCGTCGTCGAACCCGCCGGCCAGCTCGCCCCCTGCGGCCGCGTCGATCGCGGCAGCGTGCACGTTGTCCCCGGGCACGTCGGGGAACACACCGGTCACCGTGGCATCCGGGATGTCGAAGGTGTTGACCAGGAACGTGGCCATCTGCGCGCGTGTCACCGGACGGCCCGGTGCGAACGACGTGCCACCCACCCCGTCGACGATGCCGGCGAGTTGCGCCCAACTGACGGCGAACTCGTGCACCGAGCCGTCGTCATCCGTGAACGGCGGGAACGAAAAACGGCTGATCTGGGAGCTGAAGACGCGTGCATTGGGTTGCCCGCCCTCCAGGATCGGCAGAAACAGCTTGATCGACGCACCCGCGATCTGCTTCGAGTCGACGGGTCTGCCCGAGAATACCGAGGTGGTCCGCTCCCCCGCCCCGGTGACCCCGGTCACCTCGAGGTCCCTGGGGGTGTCACCGTCGGTACGGGAGGCGACCACCAGACGTTCGACCCGCGACAGGTCCAGTCCGGTGCCGGCGGACAGGAACGCGGCGACCTGGCTGTTGGCGGCGAGGGCGGTCCATGACGCGCGCGGGTTGGCGGCGTTCAGTGACCAGGGGTCGTCGACGCTGCGCAGGTAGGCAATCGCGTCGGTGCCGTACGCCCACGAGTCCTCGATGTTTTCGGACCGGCCCCCGTGCGACGACGAGTAGAACGTCTGGGCCAGACCGCCGTCGTAGGTCAGGACCCGGTCCTGCGTGGCTGCGACCGCGTCGACGCAGCGATCGCCGAACTGCCCGAGCCGCTTCTCCGCGCCGTTGTAGACCTGGTCCGAGGTGGTCGAGCGCACCTGGCACGAGCAGTCCGTCCGGTTGCCCGGGCGGGCCAGGGCGAAGGTCCGTCCGGTGACGGCCTGCGCTTCCAGCGCGGCTGGGCCGTCAACACCCCAGGACGACGGCACCTCGCCG
>JBDNIX010000353.1:0-11262 GCA_041688045.1 Nitriliruptoraceae bacterium | reverse complement strand
TTCTGTTCGATCACGATGAACCAGCACCCGCTCCATGCGGATGACAACTACGCGGCTGCGGCCAGCCCGACCGGGCGGGCGATGGTCGTCGGCAATCTGGTCTATTCGATCGTGCTGGGTCAGTCGGTGCCTGACGTCTCGGGTCGGGCCATCGCCAACCTCGAGGTCGAGTCGCTCAAGCACGCCAACCCGACCTTCCACGGCGACACGATCTACGCGGAGACGGAAGTACTGGACGTCCGTCCGTCACGGTCCAAGGACGATCGGGGGGTGGTCTCGGTCCGCACCATCGGCTACAACCAGGACGGTGTGATCGTGTGCGAATTCGTTCGGAAGGTGCTCATCCCGAAGCGCGGTCACGGGTTCGACGGACACCCCGGTAGGCCCGAGCCGCAGCGGGACGCCTGACCGGGACGCCTGACCGGGACGCCGACGCGAGGAGGCACCGTGGAGATCCATCAGGCACCCGGCCCTCCGCGCATGAACATCGCCGTCGTCGGCGGGGTGCGGGTGGCGAAGCTCGAGGTGTGTTCCGGGCGGCGCGCCGGTTCCGTCGAGCACGCCGACCGGACGAGGTGGACCTTCGAGCAGCCACCGGGTGTCGCCGAATGGTGGGTCAGCAACGCTGACGGTTCGCCGCTGGCGACCCTGCGCCGCGTCGGCCTTCTGGGCGAGCGATTCCTGGGAAGGCTGGGGGACGCCGACTTCCAGGTCGTCCCCCGCAGCAGTGTCTGGCGTCGTCGGTGGAGCGTCGTCGACGATCAGCGCCGCGAACTGTTGGAGATCGTCCAGCGGCTCCTGTCCCGCCCGGTCCACGATCTGTACGGACGGTCGGGCGACATCCCCGCCGACCTGCCGCTGTTGGCTGCCTGGCTGGTGGGCCTGGCCACCAGTGCGCCGATGCCCGAAACCCGACGTCCACGGTGGACGGTGCACTGAGCGCTCAATCCCCAGGTGATCGCCGGACAACCGAGTGATGTCCGACCCGGCGGGTATCGTGCCGCGCCATGGAGTCCACCACCCGAAGTGACCAGACCCCGCGTGCCCCGGCACCGATGCCAACAGCACCGGTGTCAACAACACCGGCGCTGATCGAGGCCCGGGGCCTGGTCAAGAGGTTCGGCGATCTGACGGCGGTCGACGGCGTCGACATCGAGGTGGCATCCGGCGAGGCGTTCGGGTTCCTCGGCCCCAATGGTGCGGGGAAATCGTCGATCATGCGCATGATCGGCGCGGTGTCGCCCCCGACGGCCGGCCACCTGCGCGTCCTGGGGATGGATCCGCAGATCGACGGTCCGGCCATCCGCGCCCGACTGGGTGTCGTGCCCCAGGAGGACTCGCTCGATCAGCAACTGACCGTGGCGGAAAACCTCGCCATCTACGGTCGGTACTTCGACCTTCCCCGCCGCGTCGTACGCGAACGCATCGATGAACTCCTGGAGTTCGTACAGCTTCTCGACCGTCGGGACAGCAAGGTGGATCCGTTGTCGGGCGGCATGAAGCGCCGGCTGGTGATCGCGCGGGCCCTGATCAACGAACCCTCGATGGTGTTGCTCGACGAACCCACCACGGGTCTGGACCCGCAGGCACGACATGCGTTGTGGGACCGGCTGTACCGCCTCAAGCAGCGCGGTGTCACCCTGATCCTCACGACGCACTACATGGATGAGGCCGAGCAGCTCTGCGACCGCCTGGTGGTGATGGACCACGGTCGCATCGTGGTCGAAGGCGCACCGCGTCAGCTGATCGCCGACCACACCTCACGCGAGGTGGTGGAGTTGCGCTTCCACCCGGGCGAGCACGAGGGTGTGGCGCAACGGCTCGCCGGGGTGGGGGAACACCTCGAGGAGCTACCGGATCGGTTGCTGATCTCCGCCGACGATGCCGATGCGGCGGTTCGGGAGGTGCACCATCGCGGTGTGGAACCGGCAACCGTGATGACCCGTCGGAGCACGCTGGAGGATGTGTTCCTGCACTTGACCGGCCGCACGCTGGTGGACTGACCCGTCCCGTCGGGGGACAAGGAGGTACGGGATGGCGACACCCTTGGCGGTGCGTGTGCTGGAGGGCCATGCGCGGTCCTATCGGCACACGTGGCGGGGCACCACCGTTTCCGCGGTCGCGACCCCGGTGCTGTTCCTGGCGGCCATGGGGCTCGGGCTCGGGACGCTCGTCGATCAGGGACCCACAGGCGGTGGCATCGACGGTGTCAGCTATCTGGCCTGGCTCGCGCCCGGCCTGCTGGCGGTCTCCGCCATGCAGAACGGCGCGGGAGACGGCGCATTTCCGGTCCTCGCTGGCATGCGCTGGGTCAAGGACTACCACGCGGCCATCGCGACGCCGGTGCGACCCTCCGACCTCATGCTGGGAAACCTCGCATGGGCGACGATCCGACTGGTCGCGCTGTTGGCCGTGTTCGTCCTGGTCGCGGTGGTGTTCGGGGCGCTGCCATTGGGGCGCGGTCTGCTGGCCATCGCCCCCGGTGCGCTGATCGGCGTCGGGACCTGCGCGGTCGTCAGTGCCTTCATGGCATCGCGCAAGAGCGACGAGGCCCTGTCCGGGCTGTTCCGGTTCGTGATCGTGCCACTGTTTTTGTTCTCGGGCGCATTCTTCCCCCTGACCGAGCTGCCCGCCGCGGTGCAGCCGCTGGCGCGCCTCAATCCGGTCTGGCACGGCGTCGAGCTGACGCGAACCGTGGCGCTCGGGACCGACACGACGCTGCCCTGGGGCTGGCACTTCGGCGTTCTCATCCTGTTGCTGGCCGTCGGAGTCTGGTGGGGCATGGTCGCCTTCACCCGGAGCCTGCGGTCATGACGGCATCCACCTCGATGCAGGACCTGGACCGCGCGGAGCTGGCTCTGCGCGTGACGCCACCGTGGTTGCTCGGTCGGGCCTCCAGAATTGTGGAACGCAACGTCCTCGTCTATCGCCGCAAGCCACTCGTCTTCTTGAGCGCGCTGGTGGAACCGATCCTCTATCTGTTCGCATTGGGGGTCGGCGTTGGTGCCCTGGTCGGTGACGTCACCGGCCCGGACGGCCAGGCTGTCAGCTATGGGGCGTTCGTCGCGCCCGCGCTGCTCGCGGCATCGGCCATGAACGGCGCGGTGTACGAGTCGACCTTCAACCTCTACAGCAAGCTCAAGTTCGAGCACCTGTACGACGCCATGCTGGCCACCCCGTTGACATCGCGCGACATCGCGGTCGGCGAGACATCCTGGGCCCTGTTGCGTGGGTCGCTGTACTCCGCGGCCTTCCTCGTCGTCGCCGTGCTGGCAGGACTCGTGTCCTCGTGGTGGTCGCTGTTCGCGATCCCGGCGGCAACACTGATCGGTTTCGCCTTCGCCGGGATCGCGATGAGCGCGACAACGTTCATGACCAGCTGGCAGGACTTCGATCTCGTCCAGTTGGTGCTGATGCCCCTGTTCCTGTTCTCGGCCACCTTCTTCCCCCTGGAGGTCTATCCGGGATCCTTGCAGGTGATCGTGGTCATGTCGCCTCTGTACCACGGCGTCGAACTGGTGCGGGGGTTGATGCTCGGCTCCGTCGGGCCGGGACTGTTGGTGCACGTAGCCGTGCTGGCGGCGCTGGGCGCTCTCGGGGTCCGCTTCGCAGGGCGCCGACTCGACACCCTCCTGGTCCGCTGAGCGCTCAACCCCGGCACGCTGCTCCCGTCCGACGAGGACCGTCCCCGAACCTTCCACCGATCCACCGAGGTCACCATGTCGGCCACCGCGGATACCGGCGCCCTGGCGCACCGCACCCGTGAGGTTCGCGAAGCGGAAGAGCACTCACGGCTCGCACCGATCGCCACCAGAGCGGCGGACGCGCGCCCACGGGACGTCCCGGAACGGGAGGATCCCTACCGCACGGCGTTCGAACGGGATCGCGACCGAATTCTGCACAGCAAGGCCTTCCGCCGCCTCAAGCACAAGACCCAGGTCTTCCTGAACCCGGAGGGCGATCACTTCGTCACGCGGCTGACGCACACCCTGCAGGTGGCGCAGGTCGGCCGGTCCATCGCCGTGGCCCTCGGACTCAACGAAGCGCTGACCGAGGCGATCTGCCTCGGGCACGACATCGGGCACGCCCCCTTCGGCCACACCGGCGAGGATGCCCTCACGCCGTTCGTCGACGGGGAGTGGCAGCACGCGATCCATGGCGTCCGGGTGGTCGAGAAGCTCGAACCGCTCAACCTCACCGTCGAGGTTCGGGACGGCATCAGTCAGTCGTCGTGGAAGAACGATCCGCCACCGTTCACCCCGGAGGGAATGATCTGCAGGTACGCGGACCGGATCGCCTACCTCGCGCACGACGTCCAGGATGCGATTCGCGCCGGCGCCCTGACCCCGGACAGCGTTCCGGAGCGGTTTCGTGACGCGTTCGGCGAACCCGGCCGTGCCTGGATCGATTCGATGGTCACCATCGTCGTGACGTCATCGGTGGATGCGGGGGAGGTGGCCATGGACCCCGCGGCCCTGCAGACGATGCAGGATCTGCGCACCTGGATGTTCGACAACGTCTACCTCCGCCCGGACGCACGGTCGCAGTCCGAACGTGGCGTGCGGGTCATCCAGGATCTCGTCACCTGGTTCGCCGACCGCCCCGACGACATCCCGGACGCGTACCGGCTCGCCGACAGCTCGGCACTTCAGGCGGCGGTCGACTACGTCGCGGGTATGAGCGACAAGTTCGCCATGCGCCTGCACGACGAACGTTTCCGCCCTGCCGGGCTGTACTGAGACGCCGCGGAGCTCAGCCGGTCGCCGGGGGAGTCCCGGTCCGGTCGCGGACGTCGTCCGAGTCGGCATCCCGTTCGAAGGCGTGCGCGAGGAAGGTCGCCATCTGCCCGCGGGTCACCTCGTCGGCCGGCCGGTAGGTGCCGTCGGGAAAGCCCCCGGCGATGCCGAGGTCGAAGATGGCCACGATCGCGGCGGCATGGACGTCCTCCGCGACCACATCGGTCAGTGGTGCGCCGGTGACGTCCTGCCCGTTCAGGTCGAGTTGCAGGGCTCGGGCCAGGAACGTCGCCATCTGGCCGCGCGTGACACTTCCCGCGGGTTGGAACCGGTCGTCCGGGAACCCGCCGGCGATCATCGCTTCGGTCACCGCATTGACGGCCTCAGCGTGGGGCGAGCCGGGCTCGACATCCAGGTAGCCGGCATCAGCGGCGGCCGCTTCGTCGAAGTGCAGGGTACGGCTGAGGAAGGCGGACATCTCTGCCCGGGTGACCGCGACGCCGGGGCGGAAGGTGTTGTCGTCGAACCCGCTGATGATGCCGGCCTGGGTCACGACTGCGATGGCGGCGGCGTGCGTACTCGACGCTCCGACGTCCACGAAGGAACCGGTCGGTGGGGGCGTCCCCGTCACGTGGGCATCGATCCACGGTCGGTAGGCGGCAACCGACGCATACGCGCCGATCGTCGTCGAATTCGGACCGCACCTCTCGCCGTAGGACACCACCCCGTACTGCACCAGGTCACCGGCGTCGTCCGGGACCAGTAACGGCCCGCCGCTGTCTCCTGCACAGACGTCCTGATCCAGCCCTCCGGCACAGACGAACGTGGTGTGTCCGTAGTCGGGCCCGTAGAGATCGGCACAGACGGCGTCTTCGAGCACGGGCGCCTCCGCACGGCGCAGGACGTCGGTGTCGACCATCGCCGGATCGTTGGCGATGAGGCCCCATCCGGCAATGACCGCCACCGCGCCGACCGGATCGGCGGCAGCGGCGTCGGCCAGGGCCTGCACGGCCGCTGGTGCCGGTTCCGCTAGCTCGATCAACGCGACGTCAGCCTCGTAGGTGGCTGGATCGGGGTCATAGTCCGGATGCAGCAGGAGGCGTCGTGCTCCGACCGACGCCGCGAACCCGTCCACGAAGGCGTCCCCGCCGATACTGACCGTGATGTCCTGCGCGACGGTGCCGGGTGCGAAACAGTGGGCTGCCGTCAGGATCCACGTCGGCGCGATGAGGGTCCCCGTGCACCAGCTGTCGGGCACGTCGACAAGGACCACCGAGGGGAGATCGGCGATGTCCGCCGGCTCCCCGTTGTAGATCTGAACCCGGAAATCCGCGCTGCCCGCCGGCAGGGCGACGGCCAGGATGACGGCGCTGACGACCAACGAGACGGCGGTTGTCCGTACGGCGATCGCGTACGGGATGGCGTTGGCCATCTGGACCTCGAGTGGGGCGGCCGGTACCGAGCCATCCGATCCGTCGGGACGAACGTTGCGGTCGCCGATGCCCGGCGAGATGCCGACGGTAGCCGGAGGAGGCAAGCGCGTGGCGTGTTGCCCGGAGAGCGGGCGGTGCGTACGGCGCAGCTGACGGGCAGCTGTAGCCCCGCCGGTAGTCTCCGATCGACACGGTGCGGGGCGGTGAGGGTTGTGACGATGGCAGCGGAGCGGAATCTGCGCGGTTCCGTACGCGACGCGGCGGCGGACGATCTCCCCGCCGTCGCTGCGATCTACACCCACTACGTGCTGCGCACGACGGTGACCTTCAACACGCAGGTGCGCACCCCGCGCGAATGGGTGCAGCGGTTCGACGATGATGTCGTCGGAGGCCGGTACAGCCTCAAGGTCGCCGAGGTGGATGGCGTTGTCGCGGGGTACGTGGAAACCCTACGCTTTCGTCCGAAGCCGGCCTACGACAGCTCGGTGGAGCTGTCGGTCTACGTGGCCCCCGACGCGACGGGTGCGGGACTCGGAAGCTCCCTGTACGGGGCTATGCTGGCGGATCTGGAGACCGATGAACGCTTTCATCGTGCCTACGCCATCATCGCCCTACCCAATGCGGCCTCCACGGCGTTCCATGAACGGTGGGGATTCGTCCACCGTGGCACCCTGTCGGAAGCGGGCCACAAGTTCGGCCGCTACCTCGATGTCGCCTACTACGAGCGGGCTCTGTGACCGACCACGCCGAAGAGACCGACCACGCCGAAGAGACCGACCACGCCGAAGCGACCGGGGCCGAAGAGACGGATCCTGCCGACAGGGTCGTCTCCCATCCGCATGAGGTCTTCGGCCGCGTTGGTGGCATGCCGGCGTTCGAGGCTCTGGTCGAGGCCTTCTACGCCCGTGTCGCCCGGGACGAACTGTTGCGACCGATGTATCCGGACGACCTCGAGCCGGGAAAGCAACGGCTCGCGCTGTTCTTGGCCCAGTACTGGGGCGGCGGTGACCTCTACAGTCGTCACCACGGTCATCCGCGTCTGCGGATGCGGCACGCGCCCTTCCCCATCACCCCGGAGGCCGCCGTTCGCTGGGCGGAGTTGATGGCGGCCGCGATCCGAGAGTCGGCCTTCCCCTCGGACGTCGAGGCTCTGCTGATGACCTATGTCGCCCAGGCCACGCCGACCATGGTCAACCAGTTCCCCGAGCCGGACGTGGCCCGCCGCCTCCCCATGGACCCCGGTTCCTGAGGGCGGCGGTCGTGGTTTTTCACTGGACCGTGGTCCGACCGTCCTGACAGCCCCGTATCCTGCACGTCCGGGTATTCCTCGCACCCGGTCGCCACTCGCGCGGGCAGTCGCGTGCTCGGTCGCCCCCGCCAGCTCCCTGCCACCTCCCGCCACCTCCCCGGCTCTCCACCACCTCGCCGCCATGCTCCGCGCTCGTGTTCGCCGGGCGGCCATGACCACGAAAGTTGCCCCGTGAAGATCCTCGTCGCTGACGCCCTCGCGGAATCGGGCGTGGCCGCACTGGCCACCGACCACGACGTCGACGTCAAGATCGGCCTGTCCAAGGACGACCTGCTGGCCATCGTCGCCGGCTACGACGCCATCGTCGTCCGGTCGCAGACCAAGATCGATGCGGACATCTTCGCCGCGGCGTCGCAGCTCAAGGTGGTGGCTCGCGCCGGTGTGGGCCTCGACAACGTGGACGTCGAGGCAGCGACCCGCCATGGGGTGCTGGTCTGCAACGCCCCGCAGTCCAACATCGTGTCGGCTGCCGAGCACACCGTGGCCCTGCTGCTGTCGATGGCCCGCAACATCCCACAGGCCCATGCCGCGCTGTCGGCCGGACGCTGGGAGCGCTCGACGTGGACGGGCACCGAACTGCAGGACAAGACCCTGGGTGTACTCGGCTTCGGGCGGATCGGCACCCTCGTGGCGCAGCGTTGCCACGCCTTCGGGATGCGGCTGGTGGCCTACGACCCCTTCGTCGCACCGGATCGTGCCGCGCGCTTGGGTGTCGAGCTGCTGGCGACCGTCGACGCGGGGCTGGAGCGCGCCGACTTCGTGACCGTGCACCTGCCGAAGACGGCCGACACCATGGGCCTGCTCGACGCCGAGCGTCTGCGCAGGATGAAACCGACCGCGCGGCTGTTGAACGTCGCGCGCGGTGGCATCGTCAACGAAGCCGACCTGGCCGATGCCGTGCAGCAGGGTGTCATCGCCGGTGCTGCTATCGACGTCTTCGCCGCAGAGCCCACCACCGAGAGCCCGCTGTTCGGTCTGCCCAACGTGATCGTCACGCCCCACCTCGGCGCCTCGACCGATGAAGCGCAGGACAAGGCGGGGACCCAGGTGGCGGAGTACGTCAAGCTCGCGCTCGCCGGCGAGTTCGTTCCGTCGGCGGTGAACGTGCAGGGTGGCGAGATCGATGATGTCGTGCGGCCGTACCTGCCGCTCGGCGAGAAGCTCGGCCGCATCCTCACTGGACTGGCCGCCGACGGCATCACCGGCGAGGTCACGGTGGAATGCCTCGGCGACCTCGCGGATGCCGACGGTCGCCTGATCGCGCTGTCGGTGCTCACCGGCATGCTGAGCGGTGTGAGCAGTGAACCCGTCACGTTCGTCAACGCGCCCCTGTTGGCCGAGAACCGGGGACTTCACGTGCGCGAGATCTCCGATCCTCACAGCGAGGACTTCGTCTCCGTGCTGCGGGTCTCCGGCATCGGTCGTGACGGTCGGCTCATCCGCGTGGCCGGCACGCTGCTTCACCCCGGCGAGCGCGAGCGCCTGATCGAGGTGTGGAACACCCCCGTGGACGTCGAGCCCACCGATCAGATGGCGTTCTTCCGCTATGACGACCGGCCCGGGGTCATCGGCACGATCGGGACGGGCTTCGGTGAGGCCGGGATCAACATCGCATCCGCACAGGTCGGCCGTCCGGGCGGCACCAACGAAGCCATCATGGCCCTGTCCCTCGACGACGCCGTCGGCCGCGACGTGATCGAGGACATCGTGAAGCGCATCGGCGCAACCGAGGGACGCGGAGTCTCGTTGACCTGATTCCACGGGTCGTTTGGGACCAAACGATCGCTGTTCGCCTGTCCCTGACGACGGCTCTGGCCTCGCCTAGACTCGAGGAAAAGGCGGCCACTGGCGTGCCGCCCCCGCCTGCCGTCGCCCCCGGAGTGCCCGTGTCGATCGCGTTTGTTTTTCCCGGCCAGGGGTCGCACCGTGCGGGTTCCCTGGAACCGTGGACCGGTCATCCGGCGCTCGCCGTGCTCGATCAGGTCAGCCAGGGACTGGGGCGTGACGTCTTGCTGCTCACCGAGGATTCGGAGACGGGGGGTCGAACCGCGGACGCGCAGCCGGCGATCCTCGCCGTGTCCCTGGTCGTGGCCCGTGCACTCGCGGATGCGGGGATCACCCCCGATGTGGTCGCCGGACACAGTCTGGGCGAATTCTCCGCCGGCATCACCGCCGGATGTCTCGATATCCGTCAGGGGTCGGCTCTCGTCGCCGCCCGGGGCGCCGCGATGGGCGCTGCCTGCCGACAGAACCCGGGGACGATGGCCGCGGTCGTCAAGCTCAATCCCGATGCGGTCGCGGTCCTCGTCGACCGGGTCCCGGACCTGGTGATCGCCAACGACAACGCACCGGGTCAGGTGGTGGTCGCCGGAACCCCCAAAGCGGTTGCTGCGGTTCGGGACCTGGCACGGGACGCCGGGGGACGCGCCCTGCCCCTCGATGTCGAAGGGGCGTTTCATTCGCCGGCGATGGCGCCCGCGGTCGACGCAGTGGCAGCCCACGTGGCCGACCTGCAGGTTCGTGACCCGGCGATCACGCTCGTGAGCGGTTCGACGGCCGCCCCGGCCACGTCCGGCGCCGGGGTGGCACGCGCCTTCGTCGACGGAATTCTGTCCCCTGTCCGATGGCGAGAGGTGCAGGAGCAGTTCGTCGAGCTCGGCGTCACCCATCTGGTCGAGGTCGGGCCCGGGGGAGTCCTGGCCGGCCTGGCCAAACGCACGATCCCGGATGTCGCCGTCCACCGCGTCGAGGCACCGGACGACGTCGCCGCGCTCGTTGCAACGCTCGATCACGTAGGAGATGTCCGATGACCTTGCCCGTCGCGATCGCCGGATTGGGTGCATATCTCCCCGCGAACATCGTCACCAACGACGACCTGGCGCAGGTACTCGATACCTCGGACGAATGGATCCGGACGCGGACGGGTATCCGTCAACGCCACGTGGTTGCCTCGGACGAGGCCACGTCGGACCTGGCTGCTGCGGCGGGCAAGGTCGCTCTGGCCGATGCGGGCCTGGGCATCGAAGACGTCACCGCGGTCATCGTCGCGACCACGACGCCCGATCATCCGGTTCCGGGGACAGCACCCCTGACGGCTGCGGTGTTGGGTACCGAAGCGGCCGCTTTCGACGTCAATGCCGCCTGTAGCGGATTCATCTACGGCCTCCGGGTCGGGGCAGCGCTGGCAGCCACCGGCGACGGAGCCGTGCTGGTCATCGGAGCAGAGACGATGACCCGGGTCGTTGATCCGGAGGACCGGTCCGTGCGTGTCCTGTTCGGAGACGGTGCTGGTGCTGCGGTGCTGGTCCCTGACGCGTCGGCATCGCTCGGACCGTTCGACCTCGGTGCCGACGGGACCAACCCGTCGATGCTGTGGACCGCGTCCGGCGGGACCCGGACACCAGTGACCGACGCGCAACTCGCCGAGCGCAGCAACTTCCTGACGATGCGAGGTGGTGACGTCTACCGCAACGCGGTCGTCCGTATGGCCGCGTCGGCCCGGTCCGTGCTCGAGCAGTCCGGGAAGTCCGTGGACGACATCGATCTGTTCGTCGGCCACCAGGCGAACATTCGCATCCTCGATGCGGTGGGGCAACGCCTGGGCATCCCAGCCGAGAAGTCGCACGTCACCGTTGACCAGCACGCCAACACCTCCTCGGCATCCATTCCCCTTGCGCTGGTGGACGCCCGCGCCGCAGGACGTCTCACACCCGGCGCCACCGTGCTGCTGGCGGCCTTCGGTGCGGGGCTGACGTGGGGAGCATGCCTGTTCACCTGGAACCCG
>JBDNIX010000352.1:0-3091 GCA_041688045.1 Nitriliruptoraceae bacterium | reverse complement strand
TGCGGATGACGGGCACGCCGTGCTGTTCGCCGGTACCGGGTCGACGGGCGCCATCGACCAGATGGTGCGCGTCCTCGGTCTGCGCATCCCGTTCGAGCTCGACCAGCGCTACGGGTTGTCGGCGAGGATTCCGGCAGAAGAGCGCCCGGTGGTGTTCATCGGCCCATACGAACACCACTCCAATGAGCTGCCGTGGCGCGAGACGATCGCCGAGGTCATCACCATCCCGGAGGACGCCGACGGGTACGTGGACCTTCAGGCGCTGGAGGCGGTCCTGATCCGGACGCAGGATCGACCGCTGCGGATCGGCTCGTTCTCCGCCGCCTCGAACGTCACCGGCATCCTCACCGATACGCGGGCGGTCTCGGTCCTGCTGCACCGGTATGGGGCGTTGGCGTTCTGGGACTGCGCCGCCGCCGCGCCCTACATCGATGTGGCCATGTCGCCACAACGGCCCGCTCCCGATGGGGACCGCAACGAGAGCCACCTCGACACCAAGGACGCGGTGTTCGTCTCGCCGCACAAGCTCGTGGGGGGACCCGGCACCCCGGGGCTGCTGATCGCGCGCAAGGACCTGTTCACCAACGCGGTGCCGTCCGTCCCGGGGGGCGGCACGGTCGCCTACGTCAACCCGACCGAGCACCGCTACCTCGATGACATCGAGCACCGGGAAGAGGGGGGCACCCCCGACATCATCGGTGCGATCCGCGCAGGCCTCGTGTTCCAGCTCAAGGAGGCGGTCGGCGTTCCGGCGATCCAGGCGCGCGAGGAGCGGCTGATCCGCCGGGCCATCGATGCCTGGGCCGACGAGCCTGCGATCGAGGTGCTGGGCAACCCGGACGCCGACCGGTTGTCGATCGTGTCATTCGTCGTGCGTCATGACGGCCGTTACCTGCACCACGACTTCGTGGTGGCCGTACTCAACGACCTGTTCGGGATCCAGGCGCGTGGTGGGTGTTCGTGCGCCGGCCCCTACGGACACCGGCTGCTGGGCATCGACCTCGAGCGGTCGCACGCCTTCGAACGGGCGATTGCCGATGGGTGCGAGGGCATCAAGCCGGGATGGGTACGGATCAACTTCACCTGGTTCCTGGCCGACACGGTCGCGGATTTCCTCATCGAGGCGGTCCGGATGATCGCCCGCGACGGGTGGCGGCTGGTCGACGACTACACGTTCGATCCGGCGACCGGTCGCTGGGTGCACCGAAGCGGGCGGGTACCGCCGCCGATGTCCCTCCGGGAAGTGGATTTCTCCGGGGGAGGGGTCACCTGGCCCCATCGTCGTCAACAGCTCCCTGACGATCAGCTCGATGCCACCCTGGCGGATGCGACGCGCATCCTGCGCGACGCAGGGCCACATCCCGATGACGTGGAGACCCCGACGCTGTCGTCGGACGCCGAAGCCCTGCGCTGGTTCCTACTCCCCGGAGAGGTGGGCGCTGGGAGCAGATGAGGGAGGTGGGCGCTGGGAGCAGATGAGAGAGGTGGGCGCCGGGAGCAGATGAGGGAGGTGGGCGTTTCCTAGTCCGTCACCATGTCGGCCGGCAGGTGCGCCACGTCGCTGAAGCTCTGCAGGCTGAAGATGTGGGCACCGCCGATGGGGGTCGACCGCAGCACCGTCAGCGATGCGTGGTTGCTGGAGAAGCGTTCCCATTCCCAGGGTTGCGGGTCCAGACCGAGCAGGTGCCCGAGCACGACGGAGTTCGTCCCGGCGTGCGCCACCATCAGCAGGCGCGGTGCGTCGCGCGGAACCTCCCACAGGCCGATGTCGGGGTCGAGGTGGACGTCGAGCTCAGCCAGTTCCGCCTCGAGCCCGATGGTCACCCGGGCATGGAAGTCTCGGAAGCTCTCGCCCCCCGGCATCCCGTTCCACCATTCCATGCGTGGCCGTCCCCGCGCGTCGCGGAATGCGCGATCGACCTCCTCGGACGGCGTCCCCTCCCAGGTCCCGGGCATCCGGATCTCGTGCAACCACTGGCGGTCCTCCCTGCGCACGCCTCCGAGTCGAGGCAGCGCGGGTTCCGCCGTTTCCTGGGAGCGGGTCGCGGTGGAGACGAGCACGGCGTCGAACGCCTCGGCGGCCAGGCGCTTCGCAGTCAGCGCCGCCTGATCGCGGCCCAGGTCCGTGAGGCCGGGGTCGACCTGCGATCGGCCGTCTCGGCTCCACTCGGGTTGCGCATGACGTATGAGGATGAGTTCCATGCACGTCACGCTACCGGCCGCGACTCGCGCGTCCGGCCGGCAGTTCCCGGACCAACCTCCGAAGCCAGCCGGTCCAGAGCCTCATCGGCCGCTGATGGCCAGGGCTGTGCGCCCGTAGATCAGCGCCGTCGGGGTGGCGCGGCGGCCACGACGTCCTTCGCCTCCTGGTCGGGCGTGAAGCAGCAGTCGGCGGGACAGGCGTCGTGGTTCGGGCCGCGCGTACCGAGCGCCCGAGCGGGCGCGTCCTCGGTCCGTTCCAGGATCAGGTCACGGATCATCGCGACGAAGCGGGGGTCGATCCCGACCGACCCCGCGCGCGCGAACGGCAGCCCGAGCTGCTGGCACGTCTCCACTGCCTCGACGTCCAGGTCGTAGATGACCTCCATGTGGTCGCTGATGAACCCGATCGGGACGACGACGACGCCCGGGACGCCGGCTTCCGACAACGCCTCCAGGTGATCGTTGATGTCGGGTTCCAGCCACGGGATGAAGTCGGGTCCCGACCGCGAGTTGAAGACCAGGTCCCATTCCCGGCCCGGAAGGCGCTCCATCACGATGCGGCACGTCTCGTAGTGCTGGGCCTCGTAGTCGCAGTGGCGAGCCATGGAGCGCGGGATCGAATGCGTCGTGAATACGATCCGGGCGTCGTCACGTGCGTGGTCGGGAAGTTCGGCCAGTGCGTCGGTGATGAGATCGACCTGTGGCTCGACGAAGCCGGGGTGGTTGTAGAAGACGCGGATCTTGTCGAGCTCCGGGGCACCGTCGCCTACCTCGGCGCGGGCGGCGGCCAGGTTCTCGCGGTACTGCCGACAGCCGGAGTACGACGAGTAGGCGGAGGTGACGAGACACAGGGCTCGCTCGACCCCGGCATCGCGCATCTCGCGCAGGG